>CAUUUY010000157.1:0-4915 GCA_963548305.1 uncultured Oribacterium sp. | reverse complement strand
TGCAAGAGCAGTTTTCAAAGCCCGGCACATCACACACTGTCAGGATAGGAATAGAATAGCTATTACAGAATCGAAGGAATTGATCCATCTTTTCCACTGCCTTCCAATGTAAAGGCTCACCATTAGTAGCCACCGCACCCACAGTCTGTCCATTTAAGGAAATAAAGGCAGTAACAACCCCTTCTCCAAAATGAGACTTAACTTCAAAGATTCTTCCTTCATCTGAAAGAGTTTCCAGCGCCTCTCTCGGTGCCAATGCGAAGAAGCCCTCCACACTACGGTTTAGGCTGTCTTCCACATCTTCCTGATAAGCGGCATCTTCATTGTTAGCAGGCAAAAAGGCAAACGCCTTACGAACTTCATCAAAAATCTCTTCTTCCGTACCGTAAAAATCAAGATTTCCCTGCTTAGCTTGGGCTTCCGCCATGGCAAAAGCCTCATCCTTATTTCCCTCCACGCCGTCAGGAGCGGTAAGGAAAAGTCTTGCCTCCTCCTTTTCCATAAAGGAAAAATCGGAAAGGGAAGGAAGAATGGCAAGACCTCCTCCTACCTGTCCGAAAATCACCGTATATTGGGGAACCAAGCCCTTCGCCTTTGCCTTTTTCTCGTAAATGGTGGAAAGGGCAAAAATAGCATCTGTAGCTTCCGGAATACGAAGTCCGCTGGAATCCAGTAATTCCACCACCGGGCATCCCATTTTCATCGCTGTATCATAGAGAGCGGCAATCTTCTTTCCATGCATCTCTCCAATACTTCCGGAGAGTACTTCTCTATCTTGTGCATAAATATATACCGGCTTCCCGGAAATACTGCCATACCCACAAATGACTCCATCCGATGCTTCCTGTTTCTCACCGGAATTAAAATCTGTACTTCTGCTGCAAACATGAGCACCGATTTCCACAAAACTGGATTCATCCAGCAAGGCCTCTATACGCTTCCTTGCCAAAGAATTACGCTGATCCATAATCTTCCTCCATTTCTATTTTGAGGGCAAATTACCCTTTTAACATGGCTTATTGTAAACGATAGCAAAATCTAATTCAAGCCAAAGAAATAACAAACTTTTAATATATGCTTCTATTTTTTAAAGCGTATTCCCTTGGGATAGAGGTTTCTTAGTCGTCCGTTTCGGTAATATCCAAAGCCTAAAGAAAGTCCGTCACATGCACAAAGAACTAATCCTTTATCGCTTTCTTTATCGCTTTCTTTATCGCTTTTTTTATTGTTTACCTTTCCTTTCCTGTCCGCCATAAGAAAATTCCGAAGCTCTTCTTTCTCTACCGCTATTTCTTGTCCATGGAGATAGGCCTCTACCCTTCTGTCTTCTCCGGACAAGGAGAGTCTGTAAAGCAATTTGGTCTCCAGCGATTTTTCAGGAAGCTTTGTAAGAGCATGATCCCATTTAGGAAGGTCTAAAGCGTGGCTTAGGCTATGACTCCATTCCCAGCTCTTCTTACCTTCCTCCAAAACCGCAATACCGATTCGAAGCAAAGGTAGGGATAAAAAGCATTTTAAAGAAGAGGGATAATAAAAATATTTTTTAGCCTTCTTCTCCCAAAGCATGGAAAGCTTAGAAATATCCACATCCTCTCTCTCAAGATCCTTTCCCTCTTTCCGAAAAAGAGAAAAATACTGTCCTTCTCCCACACTGTTATGAAAATAAAGATGCCTCTCTCCTAAAAAGCTGAGCTCCGGATGCTTTTCTAGAATCCATTCCCGCATTTTTTCATTTTCCTCCTCGGAAAATGTACAGGTGGAATAGGCCAAAAGCCCTCCTTCCCTAAGCATTCCCAGGGCATGGCCAAGAATTTCTCTTTGTAGAGCTGCACATTGCGAAACCTTCTCTAAAGACCAATCCGCTATGGCCTCCGGATTTTTCCGAAACATTCCTTCTCCGGAGCAAGGTGCATCCACTAAGATTCTGGAAAAGAATGCCGGAAATTGCGCTTCCAGCTCTTCGGCAGAACAGGAACTTACTGCCACATGGCTATAGCCCATACGCTCCACATTTTTGGAAAGGTTCTTGGCCCTTTCCATGATAAATTCGTTGGAAAGAAGAATTCCTCCCTCTTCAGTCTTAAGCCTGTCCGCTATCTGCAAGCTCTTTCCCCCGGGACTGGCACAAAGATCCAGACATCTGTCAAAGGGGCGAATTTCCATATAAGGAACCACAGACATGGCGGAAGGGTCCTGAATATAATAAAGTCCCGCTTCATGGTAGGCATTATGCCCGATTTGCACTCCTATACTTTGTAAATACTCTTCATCACAAAGATATTCTCTGGTAGAATCCTTTACTAACTCTTCCAGCTTCCAATTTTCCTTCCATTTCTCTAAAGGAAAATCCGGATTAGCCTCCACCTTCTGTAAATTCAGCCGAAGGCCTCGCTTTGGCGGCATAGAACAGGCTTCTAAAAAAGCCTCCCAATCCTGCCCCAGCCTGATTTTCATTCTTTCACAAAACTCCTCAGGCAATGAAATATGATTTTCCTGACAGCTTTCCTTCATTTACACTTCCTCATCCTTTTTTACACCGGCATAGTCTAGGAGCATTTTCCCTAAGGCCTTTCCGGCAGAGAAAAATCCTGAAAATGCTCCGTAATGATAAAAACGCACTAAAAGCATTCCAACAGGCAGGGCTAAAACCATTCCGGAAATCCCGTAAAGCTTATAGCCTAAAAACAGGAAAATCAGAGCCAGTAAAGGGGGCAGCCCCACCGCATCTCCAATAATCTTCGGTTGCAAAATCTGTCGAATCATCTGGCTTAGAATGTAAATCAATAAGAGAGCTAAAAAGAGTAAAAATTTTCCCTTTAATAAAATCAGAGCCATCCAGGGCCACATAATAAAACCCACGCCGAAAACAGGGAGGGCATCCAAAAAAGCGGTTAGAAAAGCTAAAGGAATCGCAAGCTCCACTCTCAATAAGGAAAAACCGACGCTTAAGAGAATAAACACACAAAACATGATTTGAATTTGCGCCCAAACATAACCCTTTAAAATCTTTTTTCCGTCCTCCTTAAGAAGCTGCATATATTTTCTAAACTGTTCCGGAATATTTCGATGCAGAATCGATAACAGCTTTGCCCCTTCCTGAGAAAAACAAAGAGCAGACAGTATAGTAATAATCAGGTAAAGAAACAACTCAGGCAAGCCGCTAACCACATGCAGAGAAAATTGCAAGGCCGGAGAAGTCCATTTATTCATCATGGTTCTTCCTATACCGTCCAAAGTACCGGGAAGATCCGACAGTAGATTTTGGATGAATGGAGGAAAGTAGGGCAAATTTTCCTCTATCATTTTCTCCAGTTGATGCTTTAAATCCTGAATCTCCAAAGGCAAACGAGAAATGCGCTGCTTAAGCATGGGAATTCCCAACTGCATAAGACAAAAACAAAGATAAAAAAACAAAGCGAAAATAGTTAAGGTCAGCACCAGGGATATTTGCTTTTTCTTTAAAAACGGGAAGCTCTTTTGCAAAAAAGAAATCAAGGGATTTAAGCAAAAGGCAATTATCGCCCCCAGAGTAAAGGGGAGAAAAAAGAACAATAGCTTAGGGAGAAAATACAGAAAGAAAACACATACTCCCAAAGGAAAAAGCATTTTATATAGATACAGCAGAATTTTTTTCATGAACAAAGCCCTTCCATAGAACTGCAAGTACCAGCGTCACAGCAAAGTAAAAAATGCTGGAGGCATTGGAAAACCAGGTTGTAAAAAAGGAAAACAGAAAATAAAAAGCAAATTGGATATACAATGCGCCTCCAAAAGGATTTTTCTCTTTCCTTGAAAGCTCTTTAATCCAGGAAGAAAGCAGACCCAAAAATAAAGAGAAAAGCATAACGCCCAAAAGACCGAAATCATAGTAGGCATCGTACAGAATTCCCAAGGTAGACAGCTCCTCCTTGGTTAAATAGACCGGATAGGCCAAGGGAAAATCAAAAAAGAATTTTGCCCCGGAAAGGGTTAAAAAGGGATAGGCCATACGAAAACCATGGGAATGTTCCTCTATATTTTTTGTCAGCAAATTAAAATTCTCATAATTATTGGCAATGTACATATAGGGCTGTACCAAAAAGATGGGAAGCTTATCATTTTTCATTTCAAAGATTCCCATAAGATAGGAAACGGAATGGGCTCTCTCTATCGTAAGAAAAACATAGGCAGACAGCAAAAAAAGAAATAATAAAAGCAGATATCTTTTCCGAATCCTTAAGCCCTGATACAAGGCAGAAAACACAAATAAAAACAGGGAAAACAGAAGCTGAAAGCGGGACACCAAAAGGATGGGTACAAGAAGCGCTAAAAACAAACTGATGCCTGAAAACAGATTCAGTCTGCCCTCTTTTTGATATAAAAAAGGAAGAAGCATAGGAACCAGCACAAAAAGAGTGGTGAAATAATGAAGCCCCTTTAGATGAAAATAAGAATATGCGTGGGGGGTATGCTCCGTAAATAAAGGAATATAGCCAAGAGCCAATGCCTCTATCGCAAATGAAAAATAGGAAATCAAAAGAAGTCCCAAAATACAAAGCTTTAAAAATTGTCCTTCCGTAAAGTTCCACCGATATTTTTTATCGGATAAATCCACGATCTTTGCTTCTTCCGAGAAGATTTTTTTATTTTTCTTAGAGCGAAGAGCCGCGAATTCAGATAAATACACTCTACCGTGATAAGCTAAAAAGAATAAAAGATAAGCCAAATAATAGCTTAACCAGGTATAAATGGTCCAGGGAGAAGAAAGCTTACTAAGCTGTAAAGTAGCCACACCCTCTCCAAAAAGTAATCCCAAGGCAAAAAGACCGGGTAAAGTCACACTGCTTCCCTCTCTCTCTCTTTCCCGAAGAAAAAGATAAAGAGACAAAATCAGAAAGCAGAAAAAGGAAAGCACGGCATATCCCTTTTCCTTCAA
>CAUUUY010000156.1:0-4917 GCA_963548305.1 uncultured Oribacterium sp. | reverse complement strand
GTGCCCTGTCCCAGTACCTTATAAATCAGCGTAAGCTGATCTCCTTCCACATCACAAACCGAAATGGGACGGCGAAGATATTTTCCCGGAATCTCCACTTCCACAAACTGCCCGGGTCTATGAATCGCCGAGCAATCTCCATCCAGCTTCAAAAGATATACATCCTTTGCAAGGGGACGATTCTCTAAAATCTTAAACTCCCGTTCTTTCATCTTCCCTCTTTTACTCCTTTACTCCCAAAACCTTGACGCAACTGTTTTTTGTAATTCCTTAATATTCCAAGGGCTTTCACTCAACTCTTCCGAAACAAGAGCTTAGTCCTCCAAGAAACCCTTTTCTCTATCATAAATCTCTTTCCCCTCATAAAAGGTCTTCACTACCTCCCCCTGTACCTCCATACCGGAGAAAAGAGTGCTTCTTCCCATAGAGTAAAACTTTTCCGGGTCTACCTGATAGACTTTCTCACAGTCCAGGATTGCAAGATCCGCTTCTTCTCCCTCTGCAATATACTTGGGTCCACGAATGGGGAAAAGCTCTCTTGGTTTGGTACACATGATTTCCATAAGTCTGTATAAAGAAATCGCACCATAAGCCTTTTTTCCGCCATCCTTGAAAAGCTCTTCCGTACTGCACTTTGCCTTTCTAAAATCCACCCGTTCCGGATCCTGATCCAAAGGGTTACGAAGCACCATATTGTGCAGCATGGAAGCAAAGGCAGTTTCCAATCCCACGATTCCGAAGGAAGAGCCGTCTAAGCCCTTGGACTTTTCCTCCACACTATGGGGGGCATGATCTGTAATCAGGCAGTCCAGTACACTTTCCTGAATGCCTTTAATCAATGCCGCCCTGTCCTCCATACTGCGGATAGGAGGATTCATCTTCCAGGAACCATCCTCCTGTAAATCCTCATCGGTAAACATCAGATAATGAGGACCTGTCTCACCGGATACGGGCAGTCCCTTTTCCTTAGCCTTCTGAATAAGCGCCACGGATTCTTTGGTGGAAACATGGCAGATATGGTACTGCGCACCGCTTTCCTCCGCCAGATGAATATCTCTTTCCACCTGCTTCCACTCTGAAGCACTGTTTATGCCGATGTAGCCATGGGCCTCTGCAAACATGCCCTCATGGATACAAGCGCCGGGTTTTAATTCCCTTTCATCCTCACAGTGGGCAATCACGGCCTTTTCCACCGCCTTTGCCTGCACCATGGCCTCCAGCATCAGCCAGTCATCCTGCATCCCCTTTCCGTCATCGGTAAAGCCGATGACATAGGGAGCCAATTCCGCAATATCGGATAACTCCCCTCTTCCACTCTGATTTTTCGTTAAGCTTCCATACGGATACACGGCAATGCAGGCATCCTCGTGAATTTTATCCATTTCCAAAGTCAAATTCTCTATATTTGAAGGAGGAGGATTTAAGTTCGGCATAGCGCAAACCGCCGTATAGCCCCCATGGGCAGCCGCTCTGCATCCGCTCTTGATGGTCTCTTTATAAGAAAAACCGGGCTCCCGCAGATGTACATGTACATCCACGAAGCCCGGAACTATTAATTTTCCATCCACGTCATAAACGGTGGCACCTTCTTCGTCCATTTTAGAGAATTGAAGAAATAGTTTTCCCTCAGAAATCAAAAGATCAGCCTTTACGATTCCTTCCTTTTTGTAAACAAAGCCATTGCGAAGAACGATTTTATTCACCCTATCCTCCTTTTTCCTATCTCTACGTCCGACAGAGTATAGCAAAATTCCGAAGGTCTTGCAAGGGGAGATTCCGAGTTCCCGGTCTTCTCCTAAAAGGGGTAACAGCTTCTTATCTTCAACAAATTAAGTAGACTTCTACTCGTCCCAGCCTTCCTTCGGCATAAGAAAAGCCAGCATAGTCTTCTCTTCTCCTTCTCCTAAAACAATGTCATCCAAATGGGTCTGTCTCGGGAAATCCATAGACTCCTCAGACTCCACTAGCAACCAGTTCACACCGGCATAACGAGCGTCCTCCAAAGCCTCTTCCTTTGTTTTTCCCTCTCCGTAACAATCCTCCAAGTCGATTACATCCACTCTGTAGCCATCTTCTTTCTTCCGAATTACTGCAGGATAATAATATGTCATTCTAACCTCTTTCTATACTGGTGGGGCGTCTCTCCCATAATGCTCTTAAATATCTTGATAAAATTCCCTTGATTATGGAAACCGGTGGCTTTAGCCACATCCAAAACCTTATCCTCTCCCCCGGAGAGGATCTCCACCGCCTTTTCTACTCTGTAACGATTAATATATTCCAGCGGGGAAATCCCCACATTGTTTCCAAAAAAACGAGTAAAATACTGCTCGTTTAACTGGCATAGATTTGCCAAATCCCGAATATAAATCTTCTCCGCATAATGCTCACGAATATATTCAATACTATTTTTAATAAACAGCACCTGCTTTTCCTCTTCCACCAAACGCCTTTCCGAAATCATCCCCATACCTTCCATAATGGCAAAGAGCTGCAACAAGCCCCCCTTAACCATCATGTGGTCTGCCAGTCTCTCCAGACGATAGGAATTGCTGGAGGAAACAGAGCTTTCTTTCTTCCCGTGCTGGTGAAACAGCTTGTAAATTTCCGAAAAGCCCTGTACCATCTCCAAAAATCCCAAATGAGACAGGCTGATTTCTTTAGGAAAAAAGTGTTCTTCTTTTCTTAATTCCCTGAAAAATCCCTGCTCCAGAATATCCTCCTCCGAAAAGCAGAAATCCTCTAAACGGAAACATAAAGAATGCTCCACAGCCTTCTCTGAAGTAGCATACAAGCGATGGACACAGCCCTTGGGAATCAAAAACAAACATTCCTCTTCGATATTGATTTCTTTCAAATTGAGATAGAGCTGAAAGCTCCCTTCTTGAAAATAAATCAGCTCATAATAATCATGCCAGTCCGCCTCAACTTTTAAGCTTTCTTCTTTGGTGCTGACACTGGTATAAAGCCTTGGCAGCGGATACTCCCTGGGAATGGAGCTGTGTTTTTTTGTTCTTTGCATAGCACCTCTCCTCTTTTGGAATATCACAGTTTGCAAGCCGGTAGAATAAAAAAATAAGCAGTTACATTCTACCATAGGGGAAAACTTTCCGCCATAGAAAAGCAGAGTTCTCTATAGGCAAAAAGACTAATTTTATAGGCCAAACTCTGAAAGTAAGCTTTCTAAATATAACTTGTCCCCTGCAGCTTTTTTGATGTCCTCCACCCTGCCCTTCTCGGCAAGGATTCCCATAAGAAGAGCCATCCTTTGCTTTCCACTCTCAACGCCTTTTTCCATTCCTTTTTCCATGCCTTCTTCAATACCTTCCCGAAATGCTTTTTGTCTGTATTGCTCTAACACTAAATTCATTTTTTGCTCTCCTTTCTTATCCAAGCGCCTTGATTTCAGCAAAGCTACTCTTTTCGATAAAATTTTAGATTGCATTTCCTCAGGATTCTCTCGATGAAAGTCTTTGGCAAGATTCCCTAAGGTATTATCGTGTTTGCAATCTGTATTAAAATATAGGATATGGGAGCCATCCGGACAATCAGCTACTATTTCGTCTATCTTCCTCTCGATATGATAAAGCTGTTTCTTTGCTTTGAAAATATCCTTATCTGTAATGAATCTAATATAGCTTTCGGGTAAATGCGTAAAGTCCTCCCCCTTTCCCAAATAATGAATATCCAACAGCCCGGCATGATATCTGGCTCTTTTAGGTCCGGCATCATGGGACGAATTTTGAATTTCTATATTATACAAATTCCCCTGATCATCTTCACAAAAGCAATCCAGGAGCAAAGAATGACCGTACAAATTAGGAAGGTCTTTTTGTACATACTGCTTTTTCACTTTTAAACTCATTTTATTCATTAGAACTTGTAAAACATATTCCGTGCAAGACTTTTCCTCAAATACAAGTCTCATGAAAATATCATCCATTAAAGTGAAAGATTCTATGGTTTTGCGTTTTTCCAAGTCCTCCATATCTTTCTTGTCTGTATGATGAAAGTTTGAATTTTTAGCTGATTGAGTCATAAAGGGAAGCTCCTTTCTGTAATGGATTTTATAAAGATGAAAAGGATGGAAGAAAATAATATTAGATAAATAAAACGTTGATTATTAAATTATCAGAATAAAAATAAGATAGATAAAATGATGAGAAAAGCTTCTTTCCCTATTTATAAAACAAGTATGCTAAAATACCTATTATCCACATTCGGATATTATCCATTAACGGATATGAGGGCTGCAATCCAAGCTCGATATATTCAATAAATCCTTAACTTTTTATATATTCAAGGAGAGTATTATGCCCATCGGAAAAATCAGTTTATGTGCCACCCCCATCGGCAATCTGGAGGACATCAGCTTTCGGGTGCTTCGCACCCTGAAAGAAGCGGACCTTATCGCCGCTGAGGATACCAGAAACTCCATCAAGCTTTTAAATCATTTTGAGATTAAAACTCCCATGACCGCCTACCATGAATTTAATAAGGTGGAAAAGGCAAGGGAACTAATTGCACAATGCTTGGAGGGAAAACATATTGCTCTGATTACGGATGCCGGAACCCCCTGTATCTCCGATCCGGGAGAAGAACTGGTGAAACAGGCAGTTGAACAAGGAATCCCCGTAGAAAGTCTTCCGGGAGCTGCTGCCTTCGTGCTGACCTTAAGCCTTTCCGCCCTCTCTACCAGACGCTTTTGCTTCGAAGCCTTTCTTCCCACAGAAAAGGCCAACAAAAAAGAGCGGCAACGACTACTCTCCCAATTAAAGGACGAAGAACGAACAATCCTTCTCTATGAGGCTCCCCATCATTTGCGAAAAACCTTGGAAGACCTTCGAGAAGCCTTCGGGGAAAATAGAAAAATCACCTTGGCAAGGGAACTTACCAAAAAGTACGAAGAGCTCCTTT
>CAUUUY010000155.1:0-4919 GCA_963548305.1 uncultured Oribacterium sp. | reverse complement strand
ATTCGTAAAAACAGATCTGTAAAATTATAAGAAGCTTTCCATGCGTATAGCTTTGAAATCGGGGCGCGCTCAGATTGCCCCCTTTTCAAAGCTATACTGCATAGAAGGCAGAAACTATTGTTTAGAAAGGAAAGAAAAAATGCGGAATCTTAAAAGCAGAAAGCTGGAGAACTCTCTCTTTCTTTTTTTCGTTTACGCTTTTTTGTTTCTCTCCATCGGTATTCTGAGTTTTTTCTTTCTTTTTCTGGCAAAGGAATCCCTGCCCCTCTTTGAAAGTGTTTCTCTGCCCTCTTTTTTGTTCAGTTCCAAATGGAACCCCATGGCATTCACCGGAACGGCCTCCTTCGGCATTTTCCACTTTCTGATGGGCTCTATTTCCGTTTCCTTCCTCGCCCTATTGTTCTCCACCCTTTTGTCTCTGGGTTGCAGCATTTTCTTCGCCTTTTATTTTTGGGAGAAGGGACGACGCATCCTCTATCCTCTTTTGGACTTACTTTCCGGCATTCCTTCCGTGGTCTACGGCTTTATCGGTTTAACGGTAGGGAAGCCTCTCTTTTTGAAAATGGGCGTGAGTACAGGCTCCTGTGTCTTACTGGCTGCTGTCCTGCTTTCCATTTTGATTTTCCCCTTTATGGTGGATTCCATCACGGACAGTATGGTGAAATTAAAGGCGAAATACTTTTTAGAGGCAAGAGCTCTGGGACTTTCTCCCGCCTACATTATCCTAAGGCTGATCCTCCCCTCTTCCCTTCGAAGCATTTTTATGGCCTTCCTGCTGGGTAGCGGAAGAGCCTTAGGAGAGACCATGGCAGTCATGATGGTGGTAGGCAATGCCAATCTTTTCCCGAAGCTCCTCTCCAAGGGCGAAACCATTGCTTCACTCATTGCGCTGGAAATGGGTAGTGCGGAGTATCATTCTCTCCACTACCATGCCCTCTATGCCTCCGGACTCGTGCTTTTACTGCTGGTCGCGCTGATTCATTTGCTGGTGAAAATGGGAGAAAGACCGCGCACTTCGAAATTTACATCTCGAGCAGTTAGTCCTAATCCGATCACCTCGGAGTCTCCTTCTATGCATTCCTCGGAAAATAGGGACGAAGCAACGCCACGTCTCCTTGCTACCGGGAAGCGAGTACAGGCATCCCGGTCTTTTTCCGCTGTCCTCCTCTTCCTATACAGTTTCCTTTCCTTCCTGCTGATTTTTTCCGCACTGCTGTTTTTCTTTCTTTATATCTTTTACAAGGGATACAAGGTTATCTCTCCAAGCTTCCTTTTGGACACGCCAAAGGGAATGGTCTTAGGAGAAGAGGGCGGAATCTTTCCCGCCATCACCGGTTCTCTGGCCTTTTCCCTTACGGCTTTGGTGCTTTCAGGCCTGCCCAGCCTTTTTACCGCCCTGTTTATGGTTTTTTATGCGAAGGAAGGCAGAAAAAAAGAGAGCCTACACTTCTTTATTCACCTGCTCTCCGGCGTTCCCTCCATTGTGTTGGGACTCTTTTCCTACAGCTTATTTGTATACCAACTGAAGCTGGGACGCTCGGTGCTCTCCGGCGCCATCGCATTGGCGATTATGATTTTCCCCTTCATGGAAATCCGTATGGAAAAGATATTCGAAGAAGTGCCGAAAAGCTACCTCCATTCTTCCGAAAGTCTGGGCTGCTCCAAGGGCTATACCTTGAGAAAGCTTGTGCTTCCCTATACTTTGCCGGAGCTTCTTTCCACCATGCTTCTGGCCTTTTGCTTTGCTCTCGGTGCCACACCGCCGATTTTATTTACCGGAGGAGTCGCCTTTGCGAAAAGTCCTACCGCCTTACTATCCCCGGCCATGGCGCTTCCCCTGCATCTATATCTGCTGCTGGTACAAGGTGGATCCTCCTTATCCAGAGCATACGGAACCGCTTTGGTGATGCTCTTCCTTCTGCTCATTGGAAACGGGATAGCCAGTCTTCTGACCGCTTACTGCCATAGGAAATGGCAAAAATAAAGAACTATTGGCATAGCATTTCCCGGTTTAAAAAGTTAATTTTAAAAGAAGTATACACAGGTATCAAATAACATCTTAGGAGAATAAAATGTCTACCGAATCTACGAATCCCATTTTATCTACAAATCCCATTTTGGAAGTGAAAAATCTGAGCCTTTCCTACGGCAAAAGACAAATCCTCCGGAATCTGCATTTTCAAATTCCGGAGAAGAGCATTACGGTTTTTCTGGGAAGCTCCGGCTGCGGGAAATCCACTCTCTTAAAGAGCCTGAACGGAATACTTTTGGAAAATAAAGACACATATATGTACGGGGAAATCTTTCTTTCCGGGTAAAAGCTGACAAAGCAAAAACAAAAGCGACTGGAGCAGATTGCCATGGTCTTTCAAAACCCCAGTCCTTTTCCTTTTTCCATTTATAAAAATATGACTTATGCCTTAGAGTACTACGGTATCAAGAACAAAGCCGATCAGAAGGAATTAATCCGGCAAAAGCTTAAAGACGTAGGACTTTGGGAGGAAATTTCCGGAGAGCTCCATCGCTCCGCTCTAAGCCTTTCCGGAGGGCAGGCCCAAAGACTTTGTATTGCCCGCGCCCTTTGCATTGAACCGAAAATTCTCCTTCTGGATGAGCCCTGTTCTTCTTTAGACCGACTCTCCACCCTGAAAATAGAAGAGCTCCTACAGGAACTGAAAAACAGATACAGCATTATTATCGTGACCCACAACCTCTCCGAGGCGAAGCGTATCGGCGACCAGATTCTCTTCTTCCATGAAGGAGAACTTTGGGAAAGTGGCACAAAGGAGGAGTTTTTCAATCATCCTGAGAGACCCGAAACCAAAGAATTTTTAGAGGGAGAATGGTAATACGTGAATCAGCTCCGATAAGTCGGATATGCTTCTCTCCGCTCCCTCCACCTGTCCAAAGCCATAGGCAGCATGGATAAAGGCAATTCCCGCCTCTGTTGCAGAGCTAAAGTCTAAGGCGGTGTCTCCAAGATACACGCAATCCTCCGGTTTTAAGTGGTTTCTCTCCATCAAAATCCGGATATTTTCCGCCTTCTTTTTTCCGTTGTTTCCGTAACATGCCATATCCAAAAAGTCCCCGGTCTTTCCCAGAGTGAACTTCTCTCCATACAGCACCGCATCAATATAGCCCAACTGACAGTTGGAAACGATATAGCGGCCAATCTCAGCCGCTTTCAATGCCGCAAGACACTCTTCAAGATGGGGATAGAATTGTACCTTATTCTCACTCAAATAAAGATTTTCAAATTGCATGCAGTGGGCAAGAATTTCTTCTCCCCTCTTCCCTTCTACCTGAGGAATGAGGCTTTTTGCAAACTGATCCATGGTTTTTCCCATTAAAGGCAGAAGGTCCTCCCGAGAAATCCTGATTCCCTTGGTTTCCGGAAAGTCCTGCAATTTTATGCTAAAAGCCTTTGCCACCAAATCCACACTGTCCCATAGGGTTCCATCCGCATCGAATATTACAGCCTTCTTGATCATTGCTTTTTCTCCTTTACTTCCCCGGCATCTTCTGCTCCTACTTTTTCTAGGCTTTATTCTCCGCCATCAGGGTATCCCAATAGCTTCTGCCCTGATAAATCATTTCCTCATAGGCCTTTACCACCGCATTTCTAAGGGGTACCGCCCGCTCCTCAAGTCCCAGGGCTCTTGGGATAAAGACACAGACATCCCCGATTTCCTGAGCCAGCTTTTTGGCTAAAGTCTCATCCTTCATTCGCACGAGGCCGAAAACCGTGGAGGAATAGCTCTTGTCCTTGATACAGGTTTCCATCCAAAACTTGGCAAAGGCCTTCCATTCCAGTCTAAGCAGCATCTGTTCCAAAGCCAGAGTCTCCGGACTTTTGGCGAAGGCCAGCATGGTGCTTTCCAGGCTTTGTCCCTCCGGTATCTCCGGAATATCCAGATTTTGCAGGGTAAGATTTACGATAGCCGCATCACTTAAGGGAATATCCTCTCTCTTCCGTTCTTCCCCGGTCTTCTTTTCCGGCAAATGAAAGTTGTCCAACTGCTGAGACACCCATTTCTGCATTTTCTTTTTATTCCAAAAGGAAATACCGGTTCGTCCGGAAATTAAAATTTCCATCCAGGCTGCCATAAAGTTGTCTTTAATCTGCAAAGGCTTTCCCCTTTGTGTTTCTACAAACTTGTCCAAATTTTCCTTTTGCAAAATAGGATAACGAAAGCAAAGGGTTTCCAGGCGTTTTCCTTCTACAAGCTTTTCCTCCATATCCTCTGTCCTTTTGATTTTTTCAATCACCAGGGCAAAGCGCTTGACCACATCCCTTTCCTCGTAAAAGCTTTTGGGCCAATCCGAAAAAGGGTTCCTTTCTTCCTTCACTTCACTTTGTAATAACATTTCTTCTCCTCATTCATGCTTCGTTCATATTTTGTTAGCACAATGTTTACAGCATAAACATAGTTTATTCACTCTTGACTTCTATACTGCATTACAGATAACGAAGTGCTCGTTATCCACTAAATAAGATTTTTTTCATAATACTCGGCCGGAGCTTCCGTAAGGACGCTCCGGCCTCCTCCCTTTTATAGGAGAAATAAGAGAAGTCCTTCTTATTTTTCCGCTTCTTTATCAGATTCTGTTTCTTTTCCCCTCTTTCCGTAAACTCTCTCTTCAAAGGGATCCCTTACTTCCACCTTCTTTTCATAGAGTCGGAAAATCCGTTTAAAAAAGGCGGAATTCATCCAGGCAATCAGAGGGTAGCCTAAAACAAAAAATACCGGCGTAAACATTGGCATAAATAAAATCAAAAAATAGCTTCCCACAACCAGCAATACATCCGCAGCAATCATGCCAAGGGTATAGGGAAGATGGCGGATGGACATGAGTAAGGCATGAATCAAGGTTCTTTGCCAGGTATTATCAAAGCGGGAAAGCAGGGGCCAGACGTA
>CAUUUY010000154.1:0-4929 GCA_963548305.1 uncultured Oribacterium sp. | reverse complement strand
GAGTTTGTTTTCGATTCCTCTACGGAACCCTGTATTTTCTATGGCTCACTGGGAGAAAGCGTAGTAGAAAGCTTTAAGACCTTTATGAAGCGTTTAAGCTTTGGCGGAGATACGGCAAAGGATCAACGCATTTATTTCATTAACCTCAAGGATATTGTGGGCAATAAATACGGTACCGTAAACCCCATTCCTTTTAGAGCGGTGGATCCCAACATTAACCTGGATATAGAGATTTCCCTCCGCTGTCACGGAGAATATGCTTATAAGATTACCGACCCTGTACTTTTCTATAGGAATCTGGCAGGTAACGTAGAGGGAGATTATAAGAAGGAAGAGGTGGAGTCTCAGCTAAAGTCTGAGCTTTTGACCAATTTACAGCCTGCTTTTTCCCGTATTTCCGAACAGGGAATCCGCTACCACAGCATTCTCAGCCATACGGATGACATTGCTCATGCCTTAAATGACATTCTTTCCAGCACCTGGGGCGGACATTACGGCATTAAGATCACCAGCTTCGGTATCAGCTCCATCAAGGCACCGGAAGAAGATGAGAAGATGATTAAGGAAATGCAGAGAGATGCTGTTTTCCGGGATCCCGGCATGGCTGCGGCTTATCTTTCCAAGGCTCAGGGCGACGCAATGAAGCTGGCGGCAGGAAATACCGCTACAGGACCAATGATGGCCTTTGCAGGAATGAACATGGCAAACCAGACCGGCGGTTTCAATGCCTCCGAGCTTTTCGCAATGGGAGCTAAGCAGGGCAATGCGCAGGCGGGACAAAATGCCGGAAATCAGGCAAATGCCGGCGTTCAGGGCAGTATCTTTGGTCAGGTGAATGTACCGCTTCAAAATACGACAAATGGTGCCGTACCTGCCGCAGAAGCGGGAACGGCAGAGGATTGGACCTGCCAGAAATGCGGTCATACCCATAATACCGGCAAGTTCTGCTCCGAATGCGGAGAGGCAAGAGCGGATAAGTGGGATTGTCCGGAATGCGGACATACCGGTAATGTAGGTAAATTCTGCCCGGAGTGTGGACATAAAAGATAAAGTATAGAACGGACTGTGAAGAAGAAAGGGCAAAATAGACTTTCTTTTTCACAGTTTTTCTATATCAACAGCTATAGGGTAAAATTCTTGACTGATGTTCTTAAGGATGGAGGACGATATGGAAAAGGAGTTACTGGGCTGGCTTTCTCCCAAGGGAGATTTTTTCCCTACAGACTGGGGAAAGCATTGTATGGAAGCGGAAAGAATTTTAATGAAATTAGGGCTATATGAGGAATTTTCAAAGCAAAGTCTTTTCAATGCCGGAGACTTTTTGAGTGGGAGAGGATATGTGCTTTTACATAATCCCAGCAAGAAAAAGCTGATGGCTACAGCGCTTTGCCCTCTTAGTAAGGCGCAAAGAGATTTTCTTTACGGATATTTTTTGGAGTTGGGAAGAGGAAGAGAAGCGAAATATTATTTAGAAGAGGCCTTCTAAAAGCTTGTGCCGATTTAAGCCCTTCATGCAAAGGAACAGAGCTTGCTTATATTTTCGCGAAAAAAAGGTGATAATGTATAGAAGAGTTAAGGCTTTAAGCGAAAATATGAAATTCTTGTTGTAGAGGCGAGGAAATTCCTATGCTTTTTGCGCCTTTACGAATAAAAAAAAGAAGAGTATGATAGGCACTTAAAGTTATGTGATTTAAAGGAGGAAAAAGCATGGCACTCGTAATTCCAAAGGACTATTCCCCGAGGCTCAGCGTTCGGGAAACCCAAGAGGCAATTAAATATATCAGAGATACTTTCCAAAAGGAGTTTGGAAAAGAGATGAATTTATCCAGAATTTCCGCGCCCCTTTTTGTGGAGAAGAGCTCCGGACTTAATGATAATTTGAACGGTGTGGAAAGACCGGTGTCCTTTGATGTGCCATGGAAGAAAGATGAAGTGGTGGAGGTTGTGCAGTCTCTGGCAAAGTGGAAGAGAATTGCTTTACAGCGTTATAATTTCCAGATAGGCGAAGGCCTCTACACCAATATGAATGCCATTCGCCGGGATGAGGAATTGGATAACCTGCATAGCTGCTATGTGGACCAGTGGGACTGGGAAAGAGTCATCGGAAAAGACGAAAGAACGGAAGAAGTATTACAGAATACGGTAAGAGACATTTTCCGTATTATCAAGCATATGGAGCATGAGGTTTGGTATAAGTATCCGGATGCTGTGAAGAAGCTGCCGGAGGAGATTTACTTTATTGACTCTGAGGAACTTTTCAAAAGATATCCGAATCTCAGTCCGAAGGAAAGAGAAAATGCCATTACCAAAGAGCACGGCTGTGTATTTATTCAAAGAATCGGAGATAAGCTCAGTAACGGGGAACCCCATGACGGCAGAGCTCCGGACTATGATGATTGGAGCTTAAACGGAGATATCCTCTTCTGGTTTGAAACCTTAAATTGTGCTTTGGAGATTTCTTCCATGGGAATCCGTGTGGATGAAAAGGCCTTAGAGAGACAGCTCAAGCTATCTCATAATGAAGACAGGGCAAAGCTTCCATACCACAAGATGCTTTTGGAAGGAAAGCTTCCCCAGACCATCGGAGGCGGTATCGGACAGAGTAGACTTTGCATGTTGCTCTTGGATCGTGCCCATGTGGGAGAAGTACAGGCGTCCATTTGGCCGGAGGAGATGCGGAAGCTTTGCGAGGAGAATAATATTTTCCTTTTATAGTGCGTTTGTCAAATTTTAAATGGCTTATTTCTAAGCAATAAAAGTAGCGGAGACCTTTTGTAAGGTTTCCGCTTTTCTGCATTATAGCTCTAAAACAGGGGCTAAGAAATTCCGACTGCTTGTTTAGCTAATTCATCGGCTCTTTCATTAAAGTAATCTCCACTGTGAGCTAGAACCTTATGGAAGCTAATCTTTAACTTCTTTTGGTATTCCAACATTTTCTCTCTATATTCTATAGTTTTTTCCTTATTGCACTTCCAATCCCCTATAGCCCAGGAGGCGATGCCTTGGTAATCATGGAATATAGCAAGGGAAGAGTATTCTTTTTCTATAGCTAAAGCAGCAGCCTTTAAGGCTCCCAGAATTTCTCCGGAAACATTCCGCATGCTTTGATAGCTTTCTTCTTTGCCGGAATCAAAATATTCTTCTATACTGCCGTCTTTTTCTATAAAAACCACCCCATAGCCGTAGACTCCGCTGTTCTTTTCAAAGCTTCCATCCACATAGGCAATGCAGTCAGTATTTATCCTTTTAAAAAGTTCTTCTATTGCAGGAAAAGAACCATCTTGCTGTGGAAGAGCGTTTGTTTTTTCTTTTTCTTCTTTAGCGGCTAGAACTTTTGATTTGGAAGCGGAAGAACTTGTATCGGAAAAGGAAGAAGTCGCAGCTAAATCGGAAGCGGGAGGAGTTGCAGTAGAAGCGGATCCGATTGGATTCTTGCCGGCTCTTATATAAGCTTCCGCCTCCTCTTTCGTTTTCCATTTTTTAAATTGGGCATTGGGATAGCCCTTTACCTGCCTTTCGCATTCTGCCCAAGTATTGTATATTCCCGGATTTTCTCCGACTTTTACAGCGTAATAATAAGCCATGATAGACATTCCCTTTCTTCCTCTTTATACTAAAGGAGGAGAAAATAACGGATAAGGTTTTTATGAATATTTCCATAAGGGGAAGGGGAACTTAGTAAAGTGAGTCGCCTGCCCCCGTAGATAGTAAGGAGAATATACACCAAAAGCTTTCCAAAAGTATATAGAGGAGTGAAAAATGGGAAAGAAAATCAAGGCGGTATTGTTTGACTTGGATGGAACACTGGTGAATACCTTGGCCAGCTTAAAAAAGAACATGGATGCCACCATGGAGCATTTTTCTTTGGAGGGAGTCAGTCTGGAAGAAACCAAGAGATTTGTGGGTGTGGGCACAGATAAGTTCGTGGAAAGAGCCTTGGAAAAAAATGCCCGGAAATGGTATGAGCTGGCGGAAAAATGGGAAGCTAAAGATGAGGAGAAGGCCATGGACTTAGACCTTAAAGGGGACGAGGTGATGGAGGTTTATGAGGAGGCCTGTGACTACTATCGCTCTATTTTCCCGGAAAATTGTAGTTACAAGGCGGAGGCATATCCCGGCATTCCTTCCTGCTTACAACGCTTAGAGGAAAGGGGAATTGCAAGAGTTTGTATCACCAATAAGCCAAAGAAAGAAGCCTCCATTATTTTGGATAAGGTATTTTCTCCGGACTGCTTCACTATGATCCTGGGGGATGATGGAACAATCCCTTTAAAGCCAAATCCGGATATGCTTCTCCGTGTTTGTAAGGAACTGGGAATTACGCCGGAGGAAGTGATTATGGTGGGAGACACCAAGACGGACTTGGACGCAGCAAAAAATGCGGGAATGCTTAGTATTGGCTGTCTCTATGGTTTTCGGGATAAAAAGGAACTTCAGGAGCATGGAGCGAAGCATTTGGTGAAAGATGGGGAAGAATTATGGCAGATACTGGAAGAGCATTATCTTTAAGCAAAAGACGATTTGCTTCTATCATACTCTTGTAGAAAGCGGATTTACATCCAAAATAATTTTGCGTTCATAAAATCAAATTTCTAAAAAAAGACTGAAGATTTCGTGAAGAAAGTTATCCATATCTAACTTTCTTCTGCTCCTTATATTGACAAGGACGGAGATTATCGTAAAATTGCTCTTGTACCACAACTGTATTGTTTGTCCAAAGGAGGACTTTATGACTAAGATTGATATTATTTCCGGTTTCTTAGGAGCCGGAAAAACTACCTTTATACAGAAATTACTTTCCGATGCTTTGAAGGGAGAGAATGTTGTTCTTATTGAAAATGAATTTGGGGAGATTGGTGTCGACAGCGGATTTTTAAAGAATGCAGGAATTGAGATTCGCGAGATGAATCAGGGCTGTATCTGCTGTTC
>CAUUUY010000153.1:0-4952 GCA_963548305.1 uncultured Oribacterium sp. | reverse complement strand
GCAATGTCTGGCATACCCCAACGGGATATTTCCTGTTTATGTATGGTAAGAAAGCTTAAAAGAAATTTAAAAAGTATATAAAAGAAAAACGGTCGGGCATTGTCCTGACCGTTTTTCTATGGTAGAATCTCAGAGGTTTTTAACTTAACGAAAGCTTCGGGATATTCCGAAAGGTTTCGTTTCATTGAAGAGGAGGAGTAATGAAGAAAAAAATTTTTCTGGGACTTTCCATGGCTGTAGCTGTATCCTTGGCGGCTTGCGGAGGACAAAAATCAGCTGACAGCGGAAAGCAGGGAAGTGATGCAGCAAAGGCGGAGGGAGCGGAGGCTTCCGATAATTCCGTATTAAACGTGGAAATCGGACCACCCCAAGAGACAATTGATCCTGCATTAAACAACGCCAGAGAAGCGGCAAACATGATTAACCACACCTTTGAAGGACTTTTGCGTTATGATAAGGATGGAAACATCGTTCCCGCTCAGGCGGAAAGCTATGAGAAGAGTGATGACGGATTAACTTATACCTTCCATTTGCGGGATGGCTTAAAGTGGTCTGACGGCACCGATTTAACCGCTAAGGATTTTCTTTATTCTTGGAAGAGAGTAGCAGATCCTGCAACTGCAGCACCCTATGCGGAAGAGCTTTTGGGCATGGTGAAGGGTTATAAGGAGGCTGCTGGAGGAAATCTGGATGCCTTAGGTTTAGAAGCACCGGATGATAAGACCTTTGTTATCCATCTTGCTTATCCCTGTAGCTATTTTGAGCAAATCTGTGCCTTTGCGGTAATGGTTCCGGTACAGGAGGCTACCATTGAGGCAAACGGAGACGCTTGGACAAACACTGCTGAGACCTATGTTTCCAACGGTCCATACTATGTATCCGCCTATACCCAGGATGAGCAGTATGTTTTGACTAAGAACCCGAATTACTGGGATAAGGATAACGTTACCTTTGAAACCATTAACTGGCTTTTGGTAAAGGACTCCAATGCAGCTTATACCGCTTATAACCAGGGAGACCTGGATTTCTCCAGAGATTTCCCGAAGGAAGAGTTGGAGAGTGTTCAAAAGACAGCGGATTATCATATCGATCCCCTTCGCGGAACCTATTTTATGATTTTCAACTGCAATAAGGAGCCATTCAATAATCCAAAGGTAAGAGCGGCGTTATCCTTGGCATTGGATCGTGATTATATTGCAAACAGCATTATGCAGGGACTTTACAGTCCGGCAACCAACTTCGTGGGAACCGGTGTTTCCGATGCGAAGGAGGGAAGCTCCTTTGAGAAGGTTACAGAGGAAAAGTACGGCAATGCATTTGATTTAAAGGGCTATGATGCACAGCTTGCAAAAGCAAAGGAGCTTTTGGCTGAGGCGGGTTACCCCAACGGAGAAGGCTTCCCTGCATTTACTTATTCTACAAATGATACCGACTACCACAAGCCTGTAGCGGAGTATGCTCAGGATGTATGGAAAAAGGAACTCGGATTAAATTGCTCTATCAATATCCTTGAGTGGGCAAGCTTTACAGCAGACCGTCGTTCCGGAAACTTTGATATCGCAAGACAGGGATGGCTCTATGACTGGGATGATCCTGCCAATATGTTAAATCTTTTGGTAACAACTAACGGAAACAACGACGGTAAGTATTCCAGCACGGAATATGACTCCATTATGGATAAGGCAAAGACCCTTACTGACAAGGCAGCTTACTATGATGCTATGCACGAGGCAGAGCAGCTAGCTCTTAAGGATGCAGCAATTGCTCCTATTGCCTACTACAATGATACTTGGTTACAGAAAGAGAATTTAAAGAATGTATGGCACCATCCAAACGGTTTCTGGTATTTCATGCATGCTACAAAGGAATAATTAAAAGAATCCTTCGTAAAGTTTATTTTTACAGGAAAAAGCCCCGGAAGAATTGCCGAGGCTTTTTTTGTATGGTAAACTAGGGAAAGTCAAAAGGGAGGTTAGTATGCCAAATAGAAGAGTGATGTTGAAACTTTCCGGAGAGGCCCTGGCAGGGGATAAGCACTTCGGTTTTTCCGATGATGTGATTTTCTCTGTGGCCAAGCAGGTGAAGGAAGCCGTAAGTCAAGGGGTGGAAGTAGCCATTGTGATTGGCGGAGGTAATTTCTGGAGAGGAAGACAGTCAGAGCAGGTGGATCGCTACAAGGCGGATCAGGTGGGGATTTTAGCCACCATGATGAACTGTATATATGTCTCTGAAATTTTCCGTATCAGCGGATTGAAAACAAAGATTATGTCCTCCATTGCTGTAGGAGATATGGCAGAGCTTTTTTCCAAGGATAAGGCGGTGAAGGCATTGAAAAAAGGACAGGTGGTATTTTGCGCCGGAGGTACGGGACATCCCTTCTTTTCCACGGATACCGGCGTAGTGCTTCGGGCATTGGAATTGGAATGTAAGGAGATTCTTTTGGCTAAGGCCATTGACGGGGTTTATGATAAGGATCCCAAGAAGTTCCCGGATGCAAAGAAATATGAATGCTTAAGTATTGATGAGGTAGTGGAGAAAAAACTGCAGGTCATTGACCTGTCCGCATCCATTCTTTGCTTGGAAAACAGACTTCCTTTGTCCGTATTTTCTTTAGAAGAGGAAGACGGTATTGCCAAGGCTCTTTTGGGAGAGCATAGAGGAACCAGAGTTACAGCGGATTGATATTCAAAAAGAATCATTGTCCTATAAACGAGATATCGCACGCTTTGCGAGCGATACTCGTTATGAATAAAGCTTTGTTCCATGAAATAAAGCTTTAGTATACAAGATAAGAAGAGCCGGAGGAAAGAAAGATGGACGATCAATTTACCATTTACATTGAAAAGATGCACAAGACTCACGACAACCTGATGAGTGAGCTGGGAACCATTCGTGCAGGAAGAGCCAACCCCCACGTTTTAGACCGTATTATGGTGGATTACTACGGTACGCCCACCCCCATTCAGCAGGTAGGAAATGTATCTGTGCCGGAGGCAAGAATTCTTCAGATTCAGCCTTGGGATAAGTCCGTTATGAAGGAAATTGAAAAAGCAATCAATATGTCCGAACTGGGAATCAATCCCACCAATGACGGACAGGTGATTCGTCTGGTTTTCCCGGAGCTTACCGAGGAGAGACGTAAAGAATTAACCAAGGATGTAAAGAAAAAGGGCGAGGCCGCTAAGATTGCCATTCGAAATATTCGTAGAGATGCTATGGATTTGGCGAAGAAGCTGGAAAAGAATGCGGAAATCACCGAGGATGATCTGAGCAGACAGACCAAGGATATTCAGGAGCTTACAGACCATATGATTGAGAAAATTGATAAGTCTGTTGAGGCTAAGAATAAGGAATTAATGACTGTATGATTTTTCAAAATAATCAAGAGCAAAGAAGCCTTCCAAGGCACATTGCCATCATTTTAGATGGCAATGGTCGTTGGGCGGCTTCTCATGCGTTACCAAGGGCTTTAGGCCATAAAAAGGGTTGTGAGACCCTGGAACAAACCGTGGAGGATTGTGCCAGGCTTGGCATAGAGTATTTAACGGTTTACGGATTTTCCACGGAAAACTGGAAACGTTCCGAGGAAGAAGTGGGCGCTTTGATGCAGCTCTTTCGTTTTTATATGAAAAAGCTGATTACCGTAGCAAATGCCAACAATGTTCGGGCGAAAATGATAGGAGAAAGAAGCCGTTTTCCCGAGGATATTCAAAAGGGTATTGCAGAACTGGAAGAGAGCACCAAGGCAAATACCGGCATGCTTTTCAGCTTTGCCGTAAATTACGGGGGCAGAGACGAGATGATTAGAGCTATTCGCAGAATAGCCCTGGAAAGTTCTCCTTCAGAGCTCAGCGAGAAGCTTTCTCATCTTACGGAAGAAGAGTTCTCGAACTATCTGGATACTGCAGGAACGCCGGATCCGGATTTGGTGATTCGCACCTCCGGAGAGTTTCGTACCTCCAACTTCCTCCTGTGGCAGTCTGCCTATGCAGAGTATTATATAAGCTCTGTATACTGGCCGGACTTTAATTTGGAAGAGCTGGAGAAGGCCATTGCCTCCTATCAAAAAAGGGAACGGCGCTTTGGAGGACGGAAGGCATAGTGTTTTGCTTTCTTTTCTTCGGGATTTTTCTTTTCTGTAGTATAGAGATGCATGGAAGAATCATTTTAAAAGATATTTTAGGAAATATAGTAAAGGGTAGTATATGGTAGAACAAAAGGACAATAGTACGGAACAAAACGACAATCATACGGAACAAAAGGACAATAGGACGGGACAAAGTAAGGGACAAAATGAACATAAGTTGAGTTCCTTTCTGACAAGGCTGATTAGCGGTCTTGTTCTGCTTTTGCTGTTATTCGGAATCCTTCCCCTGGGAGGTCTTCCGGTCTTGGTTTTTTGCCTGTTTTTATCCCTCTTTGCCTCTTATGAATTGTTGCATTGCTTTTCTTTAGAGAAGAAGGGGATTTCTTTCCTGTCTTATTTTTTTGTTGTTCTTTACTATTCAGCCTTATTTTTGCATCTATCTATGTCTTTCTTTCTGCTTCTTTCTTATCTCTTTCTTTTGGGCTTCTATTATGTATTAAGCTATCCCAAGGCGGATATTCGGGAGATTGCTCTGCTCTTTTTGGTTTTTCCCTATGCCGGCATCCTTTTATCCTATATTTATTTGTGTAGGAGTCTTCCCCATGGGAAGGTGCTGGTCTGGCTGGTATTTTTATCCAGCTGGGGCGCGGATACCTGTGCCTACTGCGCCGGACTTCTCTTTGGAAAGCATAAAATGACACCGGTTTTAAGTCCGAAAAAGACCTGGGAAGGTGCTGTGGGAGGCATTCTGGGATCGGGGATTTTATCCTTCATTTTTGCAATTATCTTTAAGGGACACGGACTTCCTCTGCATTTATCCCCCTTTTTATTGGCCCTGGCAGTTTCTCTTGCCGCCTTATTTTCC
>CAUUUY010000152.1:0-4956 GCA_963548305.1 uncultured Oribacterium sp. | reverse complement strand
ATGGCCGGAGTGGAAACTCCTGAGGGAAGGGCAGTCACATCCGCTCTCCCCTCCTTTTGGGATAATCTCCGTGCCATAAAGGCATAATAAAAGCATCCCAGCATAAGACCTATAGACATTCCCGGAATAACTGCACCGAATACGATTTTATCCGGCCATTTCAACACGCCTGACAGTGTTGCAATAACAATGAGATAGTTCACGATATTATTGGTAACCAGGTAAGTAATTCCGCCAATATCCCCTCTTCTAAACCATGGTACCAAAGCCTGATTTTTGTCCATTTCTTTCTCCCATTATCTAAGTTCATCCAATTCCACAAGACCGCTTCATTACAGCAAAACTTCATTTATTCTATATTCAATTTTTATATGCATTTTTTATATACAAATTTTATATTAACTTTTTTTATTTGCTTTTTTGTTTCGTTTTCCAATTGCAAATATTCTTTCCGCTATTTCACTTGACTTATAAAGACACACGGATAAGAATCTACTCCGCTTCAATCGGAATAAAGGAAAATGTTGTCACATCAAAGAGTCCCATATCGGTAAGCTTAATCTCCGGAATTACAGCAAGAGACATAAAGGTCAAGGTCATCACCGGCTCCACCGTGTCATTTACTCCAAGCTCTTCATGGGCAAGCTTATGAATAACCGAGAGCTTTTCCTCTACCCACTCTCCGCTTTGATCACTCATAAGCCCGGCTATAGGCATAGGCATTCTTTCAATGACCTGACCTTCCTTGACAAGAATGATGCCTCCTTCCTGTTCTTCCAGCGCTTTGATGGCGAATGCCATATCTTCATCATTTGCCCCCACGGCAATAATATTGTGAGAATCATGAGCAATACTTACGGCAATAGCCCCCTGCTTAATGCCATATCCGGCAAGAAGTCCGTTGGCAACATTTCCCAACGCATGGTGCCTTTCCGCAACACTTACCTTCACAATATCCACTTCCGGATTTCTCACGAAATTTCCGGCAGAATCAAGGTCTATAGTGGCTGTTGCCTTCTTCGTAACCACGCCACCGGGCAGAACCTGAATAAGATTTACCTTTTTGCTCTTCAGCTTTAACTTCAGCTTCTCCTTGGAGAAATCGGCAAGATGCACGCTACCTTTTACGGTATCTATAGAATGCTTCTTCATTTCAGGAAGATACTTTCCATGCTCTGCGCAAAGCTCACCCTTAATCCATACCTTTTGAACCCGGAAATCTTTAAGATTGTCAAAAAGTACAATATCCGCTCTATAACCGGGAGCAATGGCTCCTCTATCTTTGATTCCAAAGCATTCACAGGCATTGATGGTAGCCATTCGGATAGCTTCCACTGCATCAATCCCTGCTTCTACGCACATCCGGAGATGATTGTCCAAATGACCCTCATGTAAAATTGTCTTAGGCTGTCTGTCATCAGAGCAAAGAATGCAACGTCTCGCATTCTGCGAAGTAACCCCCTTAACCAGCCTTTCCAAGTCCTTGCAGGCAGAACCGTCCCGCAGCATCACATACATACCGCAGGCAATCTTATTCTGCATATCTTCTACGGAAGCACACTCATGGTCAGCCACAATTTTCGTTGCCGCATAAGCATTCAGAGCCTTTCCCGAAACGCCGGGGGCATGACCGTCCACAGGTTTTCCCGTTTCCTTGGAGAGCATAAGCTTATCCAGATCTCCCTCCGCAGCAGCTATCACGCCCGGAAAATCCATGAATTCTCCTATACCCAGAATGTCCTCCGAATCAATGAATTCTCGCATTTTCTCCGCATCAATCACTGCACCGGAGTGCTCAAATACTGTAGCCGGAACACAGGAAGGAAGCATATACCGGATATCCAGCTTTGTATTCTTGGCTGCATCAATCATATATTGAAGACCGGTTAGCCCACATACATTCACAATCTCATGCGGGTCTGCAATAATGGTGGTTCCCCCATGAGGAACCAGTAATCTCCCCAGCTCTTCCGGAGAAAGATAAGAAGACTCTACATGGATATGGCTGTCAATAAATCCGGGAGCCGCATAGGCTCCTGCTCCATCCACTACTTCCCTAGCTTCGTAGTCTCCTACTCCCGCAATCATGCCATCAGTAATGGCTATATTTCCTTCCGTGATTTCTCCGGAAAAAACATTGATAATCTTACAGTCTTTAATCAAAAGATCCGCCGGTATTCTTCCGGCAGCAACATCAATCAAATTCTTTAGGCGCTCTTTTGTCATACTTCCAACCTTTCCAAGCATATCTATCCGGCTATTTCAGCCTATTCCGGTACCTCTATCTGACTATTTCAACACTTCCAAAATAGGATCAAAGCATTTTAGATTGACATAATCCACAGGGCCCGCATCCGTTATGGCATAGTCGGGAATCGCTGTAATGGGAAGGAAGAACATATACATCATGGGATCCGGCAGGTCCGAGCCTAAGTCTCTGGCCGCCTTATCAATAAGCTTTTCACGGGCTGCCACTTCCTCCGGTTCAAGGTCGGTTACAATTCCGCCCACAGGAAGAGGAAGAAATTCCTTGATTTCTCCATCACAAACCACTACCTGTCCGCCTCCCTGCTCAATTAAGTAGTTTGCCGCGATAGACATATCCTCGGCATTTGCCCCCATAACCACCAGATTGTTGTCATCAGGAGCCGCAGAGGAAGCCATTGCGCCCTTTTTCAGCTTCCAGCCTGAAGCAAAGGCAAGGGCTTTGTTGCCATTTTTTCCAAAACGTTCCAGAACGGATACCATAAGCACATCCTGCACGGTATCCGGCTGAACGATGCCTTCCTTAACCTCTAACACCACATCTCTTCTCTTCCGGACGAAGGGGCCCTTCACCTCCATGGATAGAACCTTCACTTTGCCGGATTCTATCGGTGCCTTATATTCAAAGTCTTCTTTTGTGGTCAGCTTGCACTTTAATTTTCCCTTCAAAATCGGACTTCTCTCCGGAGCCTTCAGCTCATAGCTTAGCTTGTGGTTCTTTGCCACCATTTTACCGTTGGTCATGACTTCCTCGATATTAAAGTTCTCCAAGGAATCCACAAAAAGAATATCCGCAATTCTTCCCGGGCAAATGGAGCCTACCAGATGGTCGATTCGATAAGCCTCCGCACTATTGATGGTCGCCATCTGAATGGCTGTCATGGCATCCACTCCGGCCTTCATAGCCAGTCTTACCACATTGTCCAAATGTCCTTTGCTTAAGACATCCGTAGCCGTTACATCATCCGTACAAAAGCTGACTCTTCTGGCAAAGTAAGGATTTACCTCTGTAACCGCCTTGATATTTTCCGCAAGGAAATGGGTTACGGAGGACTCGCGAATCAGCATATGCATGCCCTTACGCATCTTCTCCACCACTTCCTCATGATCATAGCTTTCGTGGTCCAGCCGAACTCCTCCGCAGAGATAGCCGTTTAAATCATTGCCTCGAGCCATAGGAGCACAACCAAAAACAGGAAGACGATTATTGTAGGCTGTTGCGATGGCGCCTAAAGTATCCTCATCCTCTTCCTGCACAAACTCACGAACGGTTTCCCATACCCCGTAACACTCCTCCCACTTCTGTACTTCCTTATGGGTATCCTTTGTAAAATTATAAGTCACCGTAGATTCCGGAATGGTGTAAGGAGTCTTAAAGGGAGCTCCCCAAAAAACCTTAAGAGGGCTCTTCTTCATTTCCTCCAGCACTTCCCGCAGACCCTCCAAACCGGAAACCGAAATATACTCATCCAGACCGGAAACCATACTGGTGGTTCCCCTCGGTACAACAGCTTTAGCGTAGCTTGTGATACTTAACTTACTGCACTCGCTATGGATATGGCCATCAATCATTCCCGGGACAAGAAAACGACCTTTAGCGTCAATGATTTCCGTATCTTTTCCAATGTAGGCACTCACATCCCCCACCGCCGCAATCATCTCATTATAGATGGCTATATCCGCCGGATAGATTTCCGCAGACATTACATTAACCAGCTGGCCGCCCTTGATTACCTTGTGAGCAGGTACCAGACCTCTACCGGCTTTCACTCTTTCCTTTAATCGTTCCACTGTCATTTCCATGCTGAACCTTCCTTTCGTCCCTTCCAATGGCTGATATTTTATTTTCAATAATTGGCGATTATAGCACTATTGTACAAATATAAAAAGCAGAAAGTTTTTTATTTTATGCCATATAACCAAAATATTTTTTAGATTGTAAGCAATCTCATTTATCCTTATTATTACAAACAAAAAGATTCCTAAGGAAATTCCTTAGAAATCTTTTCAGAAGTAGTTTTTAATTATTTTACTGTGTTTAATTAGGATTCTTTAATTACTTTTCATGTTTTTTCATTAAAATTTTTTGCAATTACTTTTGATGTTTTTAACTAGCTTTCTTAATCATATTGCTTATTCTTTAATTAGATTCTTGTTTAGTCGATAGGATGAACCTCCGCTAAACAAATATTTAAATTATCATACTTATACTACCGGCATTATTCCACTTTGTCAATAGCTAATTCTTCACTTAGACTATCTACTTCATCCATTATCCTAGCCCACTCCTCATCCGGCTTTACAATTAAACGGGAATTCATATAGGCTAACTCTACAGGTAATATTGTTATTCCTTCATAGTACTCACTCGTCTCTGTTTTGACCTTATTAATAACTAAGGCAAGTTTCACCGGTGCTGAGGGAAAGTAAAGAGGAGCCAAAAGCTGTATTTTGTCTTCTTTTGTCTCAGTATTATGATAGTAGAAGGGTAATGCCAATTTAAAATTTCTTTTTAACTTTTTCTCTAATTTCCCTTTTGCTACATCCAAAAAAACACTTATAAGCTCTTTGTTGTCAAATCCAACATTAGAAAATCGAATAAAATTATCATCTATAATATGTTCCTTCTGTAATCTCAACTCTAAATTACTATCGTAAATAAGATCACTGGCATTTTTATAATAATTGGCC
>CAUUUY010000151.1:0-4977 GCA_963548305.1 uncultured Oribacterium sp. | reverse complement strand
CTGATTATCGGTTCCGCCTGTTCCAGCGGAGAGCTTTTTCAGGCCATGGTGCGAGGGGCGGACGACCAGCAACTACTGGAAATAGCTTCCTTTTACGATTATCTGGAGATTCAGCCCTTGGGAAACAATGCCTATATGCTGGAATCAGACCGTTTTTCCGTAGAAACGGAAGAGGACTTGATTGCCTACAATAAAAAGATTATTGCCTTGGGAGAACAGCTGAAAAAGCCGGTTTGTGCCACCTGCGATGCCCATTATGCGGATGAGGAAAATGATGTTCTCCGGAAAATCGTTTTGGCTACCAAGGGAATGACGGATGAGGAGGGAGAGGCAAGACTCTTTTTCCGAAGTACCGGGGAGATGCTGGAGGAATTTTCCTATCTGGACAGCAACACCCAAAAGCAGGTGGTCATTGACAATCCCTTGAAAATCATGAAAATGTGTGAGCCGATAAAGCCTGTTCGTCCCGACAAATGTCCTCCGATTATTGAACATTCAGACGAAACCCTAAGACAGATTTGTTATGAGACTGCCCATAAAATCTATGGACCAAAGCTTCCGGAAATGGTAGAGAACCGTTTGGAGACGGAATTAAATTCCATTATCTCCAACGGTTATTCCGTGATGTATATTATTGCCCAAAAACTGGTGGATAAGTCCAATGAGGACGGCTATCTGGTAGGCTCCAGAGGTTCCGTCGGTTCCTCCTTTGCCGCTACCATGGCCCATATTACCGAGGTAAATCCCTTGCCGCCTCATTATGTCTGCCCTAAATGCTATTACACGGACTTTGACTCGGAGGAGGTAAAGTCCTATTCCGGTATGGCAGGATACGATATGCCCAGTAAAATCTGTCCCCATTGCGGTACGGTGTTAAATCGTCTGGGCTTTGATATTCCCTTTGAAACCTTCCTGGGCTTTGACGGAGATAAGGAGCCGGATATTGACTTAAACTTCTCCGGAGAGTATCAGGCCAGAGCCCATGCCTATACCGGAGCTATTTTCGGAGAGGAAAATACCTACAAGGCGGGAACTATCGGTACTCTGGCGGAAAAAACCGCCTATGGTATGATTAAGAAATTTTATGAAGAGCGGGGAGAAAAGAAGAGAACTGCGGAGCTGAATCGTCTGGTTGCGGGAATTACCGGAATCAGAAGAACCACCGGACAGCATCCCGGCGGTATTGTGGTGCTTCCCCACGGAGAGGATATCAACACCTTTACGCCGGTACAGCATCCTGCCAATGATACGGAAAGCCCCATTATCACTACCCACTTTGACTACCATAAAATCGACCATAACCTTTTGAAGCTGGATATTCTGGGACATGATGATCCTACCATGATTCGAAAGTTACAGGATTTAACTGGATTGGATCCGGTAAAGGATATTCCTTTGGATTCTCCCGAGGTGATGTCTTTATTCCAATCCACGGAAGCCTTAGGCATTTCCCCGGCGGATATTCAGGGAGTGGAATTGGGCTGCCTGGGGATTCCGGAGTTTGGTACCCAGTTTGCTATGCAAATGGTGCAGGATACCAAACCGAAATACCTTTCCGACCTGATTCGTATCTCCGGACTTTCTCATGGAACGGATGTCTATCTGAACAATGCCCAGGATCTTATCCTAAGCGGGGTAACCACCCTTCGTGAAGCTATTTGCTGTCGTGACGATATCATGGTGTATTTGATGCACATGGGCTTGGAGCCGGGGGAAAGCTTTAATATTATGGAGGCCACCAGAAAGCATAAGCCCTTAAAGGATGAGTGGTGCGAGCATATGCTGGAGCATGGAGTGCCCCAGTGGTACATTGATGCTTGTAAAAAAATCAAGTACATGTTCCCTAAGGCCCATGCGGCAGCCTATGTTATGATGGCTTATCGTGTGGCCTATTGTAAGGTCTTCTATCCTAAGGAATACTATACCGCCTATTATACGGTTAGAGCGGACGGCTTTGATTTTGATAAAATGTGCTTCGGTGTGGAGAAGCTTCGTTTTCATATTAAGGAGTACTCCTCCAGAGAGAAGCTTTCCAATACGGATGCCCTCTGTCTTCGAGATATGAAGATTTGCGAGGAAATGTATGCCAGAGGGATTCAATTTGCCCCTCTGGACATTTACAAGGCGAAGGCAAAGGACTTCCAAATTACGGAAAAGGGAGAGATTATGCCTTCCTTTAGTTGTATTGCCGGTTTGGGAGAGGCGGTGGCTCAGGGCTTGGAAGAGGGAGCAAAGTACGGAAAGTACCTTTCCAAGGATGATTTTATTCAAAGAACCCACTGTCCCAAGGCTTTTGCGGACAAATTCCATGAATTGGGGCTTCTAGGTGACATTCCCCTATCTAATCAGATGTCCCTCTTTGATTTATAATACAAAACAACTGATTTTCTTGTCATATTTCCTTTTTTCATATACAATACAACTATATATCTTACGATATGCAATAGACTGCATTGTCAGAAATAGGAGGAAGGATCTATGAAAGTTTATGAAACCGGCAGTATTCGTAACGTAGTTCTTTTAGGTCATGGAGGTGCCGGAAAAACCACCATTGCAGAAGCATTAGCTTATGTAACTTCTGGAATTAATAGAATGGGTAGTGTTGATGACGGGAACACCCTGTCTGACTTTGATAAAGAAGAAAAGAAGCGGAAGTTTTCCATTTCCACTTCCGTGATTCCTATCGAGTATAAGGGAGAGTCCGGAGAGCTGAAGATGAATATTTTGGATACTCCCGGATACTTCGATTTTGTAGGAGAGGTTGAAGAAGCTGTTTCTGCGGCAGATGCGGCAATTATCGTGGTAAACGGTAAGGCGGGAATTGAGCCGGGAACGGTACGGGCTTGGGAGCTCTGTGAAGCCAATGCTCTTCCCAGACTTTTCTTTGTCAGCAATATGGATGATGACAAGGCTTCCTTCAGACAGCTGGTTCTGGATCTGGAAAAGCAGTTCGGTAAGTCCGTAGCTCCTTTCCAGCTTCCTATCCGTGAAAATGAGAAATTCGTGGGCTTTGTAAACGTGGTAAAGATGGCCGGAAGACGCTTTACAAAGTTAAATGAATATGAGGCTTGTCCTATTCCCGACTATGTGGAGAAGCACTTAACCATTGCCCGTTCCGCCTTACTGGAGGCAGTGGCGGAAAGCTCCGATGAACTGATGGAGAAGTATTTTGCCGGAGAAGAGTTTACGGTAGAAGAAATTCAGGCCGCTTTACGGGAGAATGTAGAAGCCTGCAAGATTGCCCCGGTACTGATGGGTTCCGGCCCCAATGTGCAGGGCTTTAACGTATTGCTTCAGGTTTTGGAGAAGTACTTCCCCTCTCCCGAGTCCTTGGAATCCATCGGTGTGGATGCCTCTACCGGCGAACACTTCAGAGCGAAGTATCAGTCCGATAAGAGCTTGAGCGCAAAGATTTGGAAGACTATTGCAGATCCTTTCCTTGGAAAATACAGTCTATTTAAGATTTGTACCGGTGTATTAAAGGCCAATTCCGAGATTTACAATGTGAACAAAGAAAGCATGGAAAAGGTTGGAAAGCTCTATCTTCTTCGGGGAAATACGCCTATCGAAGTGCCGGAGCTGAAGAGTGGAGACATCGGTGCGGTAGCGAAGTTAAATATCAGTGAAACCGGAGACAGCATCTCCGTTCGTAATGCGCCTATTTTGTATCATGGACCAAAGCTTTCCGAGCCCTTTACCTTTATGGCTTATCGTGCAGAGCAGAAGGCGGATGAGGATAAGCTTTCCACTGCTTTACAGAAGATGATGGACGAGGATAGAACCATCAGATTACAGGCTGACCCGGAAAACAGACAGAGCTTAATTTACGCTATCGGAGAACAGCAGTTAGAGGTTTTGGCTTCCCGATTAAAGGATAGATACAATGTTTCCATTAACCTGGAAAAACCTCGCTTTGCTTATCGTGAGACCATTAAGAAGACCGTAAAGGTTCAAGGTAAATATAAGAAGCAGTCCGGCGGACACGGACAGTACGGAGATGTTGTTATGGAATTCTCTCCAAGCTTTGATTACGACCAGGCCTATAGCTTTAAGGAGCAGGTATTCGGCGGTGCTGTACCGAAGAACTATTTCCCGGCTGTTGAAAAGGGAATTGCAGAGTCCTGCAAGAAAGGGCCTTTGGCAGGATATCCTGTTGTAGGTGTCAATGCAACCTTACTGGACGGATCCTATCACCCGGTAGACTCCTCCGAGCAGGCCTTTAAGACAGCGGCTTCCATGGCCTTTAAGGATGCTTTTCTTCAGGCAAGCCCCATGCTCTTAGAGCCGATTGCACACCTGGATGTTACCGTTCCGGATGCTTTTACCGGAGACATCATGGGAGATCTGAATAAGCGTAGAGGAAAGATTTTGGGTATGACCGCCCTTAGAGACGGAAAGCAGCTGGTTGAGTCTGAGCTTCCCATGAGTAACCTCTATCTTTATAACACCGACCTTCGCTCCATGACCGGAGGAGCAGGAAGCTTTTCCTTCTACTTCGTTCGCTACGAGCAGGCTCCCGGAGATATCCAGAATCGTGTAGTGGAAGAGTCCAAGAAGATGATGGAAGAATAAAAAGAAATGAGAAATCTTAAGATAATATATCCCATTGTAGTCCTAGTGGTAGGGTTTGCTCTTTCTTGTGTATTTGATGTTTGGAAACCAAGAGGAGTACTTGGGTTTTTTGTGTATACTCTTACTATTATTTTGATGATTACAGTGGGCAGAAAAATATACCATAAGAGTTAGAATTGCATTTCAAACCAAATATCAAACTTAAAGGTAGCTATAGTTTTGGCTACCTTTTTTTTATTTACAAGGAAGAAATGAGCGTTATAGGACAAAATGTGTGTAAAAAAATATTTCAAAATTTAGCAATAAATACTTGAAAAAAACTATAATAATGATAGACTTCTAATAAGTTAATTATAACAAATTCGGGATGTATTAAATTTATTGGATATCACTTGAGAAAAATTT
>CAUUUY010000150.1:0-4978 GCA_963548305.1 uncultured Oribacterium sp. | reverse complement strand
CCACCACAGTCTTGGGAAGAGGCAGTGTCACGTCTCCGATACCCATACGAATCAACTTATCCTTAATCTCCGGATTATTTTCCTGCCAGGTTCTGATTCTCTTTGCGATTTCCGCAAAAAGATAGCTTTCCTTTACCTCTTGATAATGATGATTTACATTTGCTCCCATACTACTCCTTTACTTTTTCCCACTCCCTATTCCGGGTAATGGGTATTGTCATAGGAAATATTCTCTAAAACTTCCTCTAAATACTTTCTGCTCCACCACTTAGCCACAGGCAGATTCATATCCCGGAAATTCCCGCAATCTCTCTCCGTCGCTCCGGGTATCTCACCGCTGAAATCCCGAATAAAGCTAAAGCAATTCTTTAAGAGAGGAATAATCTCGGCACTTTCCAAGTCTCCCTTTAAGAGAAGGTAGAAGCCGGTTCTGCAGCCCATAGGACCGAAGTACAGTACCTTTTCCTTCCAGCTCTCCTCATTCCGAAGGTAAGTGGCTGCCAGATGTTCAATGGCATGCATTGCGGCATTTTCCATGGCAGGCTCCACATTGGGATGGGTAAAACGAAGGTCAAAGGTTGTCACCACCTCTACCCCCACAGAATCCTTTCTGGAAACATACACTCCGGGACGTAAATGAATGTGGTCAATGGTAAAACTTGTAATCTTTTCCATTTTACACTTCTTCCTTTACAAGCAGCCCCTGATGCTCATCATCTTCATAATGCTTCTGATGCCCTTCCTGATCTGCATCCTCCCGGCCGTTCTCGGGTTCGTAGTAAAACTCTACATCCACATCCTCATCCTCTACCGCCTTCTCATCGGAGGAAAAAGATAGTTTATCCTTCTTGTCCCAAGCATTTCTTACCACTCTGTAAGCATCTTTTCCCGCATCCACCGCTAAGTTCTTCGTATCGATGGCGAGATTCTTGGCCGCATAGCCCAAATCCTTAGCCGCTTCCTTTAAATCCTCCTTCGTAACGGAATTTTTGAGAACGGTATAGGATCTCTGGGCAGATGCTTTTACCTCTTGAGCAGAATCTACCACGTCCGTAAAGTCCTTATCTACTTCCTCGGAAAACTTCTGGTATTTGTACAAATAAGAAATCACTCCGGCTACAGCTCCTGTTAAAGCTGCAAAAAATACAAATGATCCAAACTTCTTTGCCATAGTATCCCTCCTTACTTCACTTGGAAACTGGACTTTAAGGAAACAATACGGTTAAATACGGGCTTGTCCTCCGTAGAATCCTTGCAATCCACACAAAAATATCCGTTACGAACAAACTGGAAGCTCTCTAAAAGCTCTGCCTTCGCCAGTGCAGGCTCTAAGAAGCACTGCTTCACGGTTAAGGAGTTAGGGTTAAAGTTGAGACTTCCGTCTTCATTTAACTTACCCTTCTCCTCGTCAATCAGCTGCTCATATAAGCGAACCTCTGCGGAAAATGCAGTCTTCGCATCCACCCAGTGAATGGTTCCCTTGGCTTTACGCTCGGTAAAGCCCGAGCCGGACTTGGTAGCCGGATCATAGGTGCAATGCACTACAGTCACATTGCCCTCTTCATCCGTCTCATAGGATACCGCCCTGATAAAATAAGCTCCCATCAGACGAATTTCATTTTCCATAGTTAATCTCTTATATTTCTTGGGAGGATCCGGCATAAAATCCTCTCTCTCGATATAAAGCTCTCCGGAGAAATGAACTTCTCTCTCTCCTAAAGCTTCATTTTCAAGATTATTCGGGATGGAAAGCATTTCTCCTTCCCCTTCGTAGTTGTCAATCACCAGCTTAATGGGATCCAAAACCGCCATAAGTCTAGGTCTCTTCAGCTTTAAATCCTCACGAATACAATACTCCAAAAGAGAATAATCAGAGGAGGACTGAGCCTTGGAAATACCGGAAAGCTTTACAAACTGTGCCAGGCTTTCCTTGGTATAGCCTCTTCTTCTTAAAGCGGCAATAGTGACCAAACGGGGATCGTCCCAACCGTCTACCACACCGTCCTCTACCAGCTTCTTAATGTAGCGCTTACCGGTAACCACATTGGTTAAATAAAGCTTTGCAAATTCAATCTGTCTTGGAGGATAGGGAAAATCACACTCCTGTACTACCCAGTCATACAAAGGACGATGATCCTCGAACTCCAAAGTACAAAGGGAATGGCTAATTCCCTCCACCGCATCCTCAATAGGATGGGCAAAGTCGTACATGGGATAAATACACCACTCATCTCCGGTATTGTGATGGCTCATGTGAGAGACACGGTAGATAACAGGGTCACGCATGTTAATATTGGGACTTGCCATATCAATCTTAGCCCTCAGTGTCTTCTCCCCGTCCTGGTATTTTCCCGCCTTCATTTCCTCAAAGAGGCGAAGGTTTTCCTCGATAGAACGATTACGATAGGGGCTCTCCTTACCGGGAGTGGTAAAGTCTCCACGATACTCTCTGATTTCCTCCGCCGTTAAGTCATCTACAAAGGCCTTTCCCTTCTGAATCAGATAAACTGCCTTTTCGTACATAATCGGAAAATAGTCGGAGGCAAAAAACATTCTGTTCTCAAAATCCGCTCCCAGCCATTCCACGTCTTTTCGGATGCTCTCCACGAACTCCATCTTTTCCTTTACCGGATTGGTATCGTCAAAACGAAGATTAAAGGTACCGTTGTATTCCTTGGCAATGCCGTAATTTAACAAAATCGACTTGGCATGTCCGATATGGAGGTAACCGTTGGGCTCCGGTGGAAAACGGGTTTTGATTTCCTTAACCTTTCCCTCCCGCAAATCTTCATCAATGAAATTCTCTATAAAATTCTTGGACTCAAGCTCATTCTCTTTTCCAAGCATCTCTTCTGTCCCCATTTTATCCTCCTAAATTTAATCATTATTTTAATTTGCCTATTATAGCATAGGGAAAAGCTGTTTCACAAGAAAAAGCTAAAACAGGGGCACGGATTGGAATAGGAAGCTTAAGCTTTCCGGTTCCAATCCGTACCCCAAAAAATAGTTTTTCCGATATTCTATTACATCTTAGCCCATATAATCATAAAGAAGATCCGGAAGAATTCCCTTCTGTCCATCCCAAATCTTATCAATCTGTTCTTCGGGCACAGGGCTGACGCCCTTTCCGCACTCAATGGTCACAGAAGGAATCTGGTATTTTTGCTCTGCAAAATCCTTAAAGCCTCCGGCATACTGAGGAGAATAGTAATCAATGACAGGATAAGAAGAATTCTTATGCACGATTTCCGCCAATCTTCTGGCTTTCGGAACATACTCTCCCTGGCCGAAATACCAATAAATGACTTCTCCCTGAGTATGGTAGCTGATGGTGGAGGTAAATTTTTCTTTTCGAAGTAAATCCGCCAAGGCCTTGGACTCTATCTCTGATTCCACTGCAGAACCCTTATACTCGTCCTTTGCAGGATATCCCTTTTTGTCTACAGTAATAGACCAGTTGGCATCGAAGTTTTTATTGAGGTTAACTCCTCTTGCATTACTTTTCCATAAACGGAAATAGCTCTTTAAATCGCTAGGATTTTCCTTAGCCACAATGCTTTGCACCGTATTTCTGACTTCTTCAGAACCGATACCGGCCAAACCGTTTTGTACCAAGGAAACACCGTCCGGATCCACCATGGGAACAAAGTAAACGGCACAATTTTGCAACATATCCTTCATCGCTTTACCGCCGTAGCGCTGATTGTTCTTTTCCATTTCCAAAAGACTTGCCAGCTGACGCATAGCGACCTTGGTCACAATATACTCTCTGGCATGGATACTGGCATGAACCAAAATCTTCTTCGGGGCATTGGGATTTCCCACAATACCGCAATACAACTCCCTACCGTCAATGGTTTTGCCCAGTGAGGATAACTGTAATGCCGGATAGGCATCCTTCAATTTAAATAAATCGGCGGACATCTCATTGTAGCCATACACCCCATGGCCGGAAAAGCCGTAGTCACTCAGCAAAGGAACATTCTCTCCGGAAAGCACACCGGAGTATACCTGTAAATAGGAATCTGCCACGGAAACGGTATTTTCATTCTTTCCCAAAGCTACGCCGGGACCGCTGTTCACCGTGGTATGGTCATCCAACTCCGGACCGTCCGCAAAACTAAAGCCTGAATAGGCCAATAGGGACAGACTCAAAGCAAGGGAAAGTATCAGTCTTTTCTTCTTCATTGCTCCTCCTAAAATTTCATTTCTCTGCCTCATTTTAGCAAAGCTTCCGGGAAAAAGCTTGGACATTTTTCTTACAATCCCGGCACGGAAGACTTACTCTTTTTTATGTCCTAGCCAAAGGCCACATTATTGACTATAGGAACCAAAATTACCGTAAGAATTCCGGCAACGACGATAGCCAGAGAGGACATCGCTCCCTCCACTTCACCAAGCTCCAGTGCTTTAGCCGTACCGATGGCATGGGCGCTGGTTCCCAAAGCAAGACCTTTGGCAATAGGATGATGAATGGGGAAAATACGAAAGACAAGGTCCGCAAGAATACTTCCCAGAATCCCCGTTAAAACAATAGCTGCTACGGTTAAGGTTACATATCCTCCGGTTTCTTCCGAAATTCCCATACCGATAGCTGTGGTAATGGACTTTGGCAGTAAGGTAGAAATATGTTCATTAGGTAAATGAAACAATAGACCAAGCAGTAAAATGCTGCCGATAGAGCTCAAAGTCCCTGCAAAAATCCCTAAAAAAACCGCTTTGAAATTATTTTTCAACAAGGACCATTGCTTATAGAGGGGAATAGCCAAACAGACCGTAGCTGGTGTCAAAAAATAGCTCAAAAGCCCCGCACCCTGTTTATACTTGGCATAGGGAATTTCCGTAGCCAGGAGGATTCCCACAATAATAATGGTTGAAACAAGCAAAGGGTTTAAAAAATCCCACTTTAAACGAAGCTTGATTTGGATGGCAAGGAGGTAAATAAATATACTTAAGCCAAAACCGAAGTGTTCTGAAC
>CAUUUY010000149.1:0-4996 GCA_963548305.1 uncultured Oribacterium sp. | reverse complement strand
TGCTTCCAAGAAAGCCAAGGAAAAGGATGAAGCCGGAAATCTGCTTAATGAGGAATATGCTAACCGTGCCAAGGAAAATACCTTAAAGCTACAGCAGGGAGATCCTGTATTTCATAAGGTTTGGGAAAGAATTATGGAAGTTTCCGTTGCGGATTTAAAGAAGAACTATGAAGCTCTGGATGTGCACTTTGATCTGTGGAAGGGGGAGTCAGATGCGGACCCCTATATTCCAAAGCTGATTTCTTTACTGGAAGAGAAGAAATTAGCCTATCGTTCTCAGGGAGCATTAGTGGTGGATATTACGGAGGAGGGGGACAGTAAGGAATATCCTCCCTGTATGATTCAGAAATCCGACGGAGCAAGCCTATATGCCACCTCTGATCTGGGAACCATTATGGATAGAGAAGAGCATTATCCGAAGGATTTATATCTTTATATAGCAGATAGTCGTCAGGCCCTTCACTACACGCAATTTTTCCGTGTGGCAAGACGGGCGGAGCTTCTTCCAAAAGAAACAGAGTTAAGCTATATCGGCTTTGGTACTATGAACGGAAAGGACGGAAAGCCCTTTAAAACCAGAGAGGGTGGAGTCTTAAGACTGGAGCGTTTGATTTCCGAGACCAGAGATTCCGTTCTAAAGCGCATGGAGGAATCCAAGGACAACGGCTTGAGTCAAGAGGAAAAAGAGGAAACCGCCGGAATCGTAGCCTTAGCTGCTTTAAAGTACGGTGACCTTTCCAACCAAGCCACCAAGGACTATATCTTCGACTTGGAGAAATTTACTGCCTTTGAAGGAAATACCGGCCCCTATATTCTTTATACCATTGTCCGCATCTCCTCCATTTTACGGAAGTATGCGGAAAGTAAGGGAGAGGCTTGGAAGGATAGCCTAAGCTGGATATCGGAAAATGCAAAGAACTATCCCATTGGAAGTTCCGGAGATGAAAATGTAATGGCACTTGCAAAAATTCTGGCAGCCTTCCAGGATGAGATGCGGGATGCATGGAGAGATTGTGCTCCCCATAAAATTTGTACCTATATCTATTCTTTGTCCAATCAGTTCAATTCTTTCTATCACAATGTAAAGATCTTGACAGAGGAGGACGAGCAAAAGAAGAAGGAATATATCGGTCTTCTTTGCCTAAGCTGGAAGGTTCTTATGGATTGTATTCAGGTGCTGGGCTTCTCTGCTCCGGAAAGGATGTAAGATGCGGTATTTTGTGCTTAGTGATATTCATGGCTCTGCGTATTATGCAAAGCTTGGGATAGAGGCCTATCAAAAAAGCGGCTGTGAGAGAATCCTGCTTCTGGGGGATGTTTTGTATCATGGCCCCAGAAACCCTTTGCCAAGAGACTATGCCCCCAAAGAGGTTATAGCGCTCTTAAATCCGCTGAAGGAAGAAATTCTTGCGGTTCGGGGAAACTGTGAAGCAGAGGTGGATCAGATGGTTTTGGACTTTCCCGTTATGGCGGACTATGCCATCCTGGAGTGGGGAAAGCACAGAGTGTTCCTTTCCCACGGCCATGTTTATAACGCGGAAAGCTTTCCCCTCCAAAAAGATGGAGATATCTTCCTCCAGGGACATACCCATGTTCCCGTGGCAATGAAGAAGACCAGAGGAGAAAAGTATTACTATCACCTGAACCCCGGCTCAATCAGCTATCCAAAAGAAGACAGCCCCCATAGCTATGGCATCCTGGAAGACAACAGCTTCACCCTATACGATGTAGAAAAAGGAGAAGCCTATAAGAAGATAGAGTTCTAAAAAGGCACTGAAAAATTGAAGAACTTGAAATATTAGAAGTGTATATTTCAAGTTCTTCAATTTTTTATATCTCCCTCCTTGACATATACCCTATGGGGGTATATTATCTTGTCGAACAGAAAGGAGGCAGAGATGAAACAGTATAGAGTTACAGGCATGACCTGTGCTGCCTGTCAAAGTAGAGTAGAAAAAGCCGTGTCTAAAGTTCCCGGCGTAAAGTCCTGCTCCGTTTCTCTTTTAACCAACTCCTTAGGAGTGGAAGGAGAGGTAGGGGCAGATGCAATCCAAAAGGCGGTAGAAGCTGCCGGTTACGGCTTTGAGAATCCGGATAAGAGTGCATCCGGATCGGAACAGCAGGATAAGAGTGATGCTTTAAAGGATACCGAAAGTCCCAAGCTAAGAAAGAGATTTTTACAATCTTTGTTTTTCTTGGCTGTACTGATGTATTTTTCCATGGGGCCCATGTTGTTTCACGCTCCGGTACCCAAGGCCTTTTCCAATCCGGGTATTTTGGCATTAACGGAGCTCTTGCTCAGCATTATTGTACTTTTCATTAATAAGAAGTTTTTCATTTCCGGCTTTAAAAGTGCATTTGCGCTATCCCCCAACATGGATACCCTGGTAGCCTTAGGCTCCACCGCATCTTTCCTGTATTCCCTGGGAATCCTTTACGGTATTCTTTATGCCTTTGGAGAGGGAAATATAGAGCAGGCTAAGGCGCTGGGTCATCATTTATACTTTGAAACGGCGGCAATGATTCCCACCCTGATTACCTTTGGAAAGATGCTGGAAGCAATTTCCAAGGGAAGGACTACGGATGCTTTAAAGAGCTTAATGAATTTAAGCCCGAAAAAAGCACACCTTCTTACTGGGGAGCAGGAAACAGAAGTTTCCGTAGAGGAAGTTAAGGAGGGGGATCTCTTCACGGTATATCCCGGAGAACAGATTCCGGTGGACGGCATCATTGTAAGCGGTACTACTGCTGTGGATGAGTCGGCATTAACAGGAGAATCCCTTCCTGTGGATAAGGGTGAGGGGGACAATGTCTCTGCCGGTACTTTGAATCAGTCCGGTTTTATCAAGGCTAAAGCCAGCAGAGTAGGAAAGGACACCACCCTATCTCAAATTATTCAACTGGTATCCGATGCGGCAGCGACCAAGGCTCCTATAGCCAGAATTGCCGATCAAATCTCCGGCATTTTTGTGCCGGCGGTTATCGGTATTGCGATCCTGACCTTTGTTATCATTCTTTTAAGCGGAGGAACATTTTCCGATGCCCTTTCCAGAGCCGTAGCCGTTCTGGTTATCAGCTGTCCCTGTGCTTTGGGGCTGGCAACCCCGGTGGCCATTATGGTGGGAAATGGAGTCGGCGCGAAGAACGGGCTCTTGTTTAAAACCGCCGCTTCTTTGGAGGCAGCCGGAAAGGTAGAGATTATTGCACTGGATAAGACCGGTACCATTACCAACGGAACACCGGTGCTTACGGATATTCTTCCCATGCAGGGAGTTTCGGAAGCAGAGCTTTTGACTCTGGCAGTATCTTTGGAAAAGAACTCGGAACACCCCTTGGCAAAGGCTATTCTAAGCTATGGAGAAGAGAAGAAGATTTCTACCCTGCCCGTGGATAATTTTCAGGCTATGGTGGGACATGGTGTTTCCGGAACCATAGAGGGAGAAACAGCGGTGGCCGCTTCCTTATCCTATATGAAAGAGCATTTTTCTTTGGAAAAGAGTTTTGAGGAGCAGTGCAACAGCTTTTCCGAAGAGGGAAAAACCCCATTATTCTTTGCAAGAGGAGAGAAGCTTTTGGGCTGTATCGCCGTAGCGGATACCTTAAAGGAGGATGCTAAGGCGGGAATTGAAGAGCTGAAAAAGCAAGGCATTTTCACGGTTATGCTTACCGGAGATCAGAGAAGGACGGCAAATGCCATCGGAAAGGAAGCCGGAGTGGATATGGTCATTGCCGAAGTACTTCCTGACGGAAAAGAAGCGGTTATCCGTAAATTGCAAAACTATGGTAAGGTTGCCATGGTAGGAGACGGTATCAATGATGCGGTTGCTCTGACAAGAGCGGATTTGGGTATTGCCATAGGTGCTGGAACGGACGTGGCCATTGATGCGGCGGATTTGGTGCTGATGAAGTCCAAGGTAAGGGATATTCCGAAGAGCATTCGACTTTCCAGAGCTACGATTCGAAACATTCATGAGAATCTGTTCTGGGCATTCTTCTACAATGTGATTTGTATTCCCCTTGCTGCAGGATTTTATTCTGCCATATTCCATTGGAATTTTTCCATGAGTCCGATGGTGGGGGCAGCGGCTATGAGCCTTTCCAGCTTTTCCGTGTGCTTAAATGCACTTAGGTTAAACTTATTTAACATAAACAATTCCGCTGGAGATCATAGGAAAGGTTTGGCGGAAGAAAAGAGAGAAAAGTTACTCTTGGATTTTGACTCTGAAAAGAAAGAGAGTCATGCACAAAAAGAAAAGGAGATTGTTATGGAGAAGCATTTAGTTATCGAGGGTATGATGTGCGGACATTGCTCCGGAACCGTAAAGAAGGCTTTAGAGGCTTTACCACAGGTGGAAACGGCTGAGGTTAGTCATGAAACCGGTAAGGCTGTGGTTACTTTGAAAGAAGCTGTGGCGGATGAAGTATTGAAGAAGGCCGTAGAGGATCAGGAATATACGGTGAAATCCATTTCATAACTAATTTTCATCATCATTTTTCCTAGTCAGTGTTAATAATCAAGTAAGACTCTGATTTTTATAAAATGATGTGAAAGCAAGAATGTCTATAAGGGAGATTGCATTTATGCAGGAGGAGCAAAAGCAAGAGCAAGAGGCTTCCCTGGAAATGGGAGGCTGTTGCGGAGGAAGAAAGAAAAAACAGGCTAGAGATGAGGGAGAAAGAAGAGATTTAATTTCTCGCTTAAACCGAATGGAGGGACAGATTCGAGGAATTCGCAATATGCTTCTTGAGGAGCGATATTGTGTAGATATTCTTACCCAGGTAAGTTCCGTTTCCTCCGCCTTAAAAGCCTTTAGCAAGGAGCTGTTACAAAGCCATATAGAAAGCTGTGTGGTTTCCGATATTCAGGAAGGAAAAACCGAGGCAGTGGAGGAGCTGTGCGGCTTGATTAAGAAGATTATGTAACGAAAAATTTTCTTACGCTTTTCATACTTTAAACACAAAAGGACTCTATACTCCATAGAGTTCTTTTTTTATT
>CAUUUY010000148.1:0-5051 GCA_963548305.1 uncultured Oribacterium sp. | reverse complement strand
AAGTTCCCCATATTATTTCTGATAATATTGGAATTATGGTGGTTCTTCTTATTTTATGTATTATAGTTTCGCTTGCTACCGATAAATTTTTGACTTCCGGAAATATTATTTCTGTTTTAAGACAAATTTCTATTAATACTTATATTGCCCTTGGAATGACCCTAATTATTATATTAGGACACATTGATTTGACAGTAGGAGCCGTAGTAGCAATGTGCGGTACATTAACAGTAGGGTTTATTGTAAATCAGGGACTTCCGGTGGAAATTGCCATTATAGGAGGCGTTTTGCTTGGTGTCTTATTTGGATTTATAAACGGTGTAATTGTATCTACATTTAAAGTGCCGTCATTCATTATCACAATGGCAATGATGAATGTTGCAAATGGAATTGCCTATGTATATTCAGGTGGTCAGTCCACCCGTATAACAGATGGATTTTTTATATCCATTGGAACAGGATACCTATTTTCCTTGATTCCGCTACCGGTTCTTTACATGATTTTGCTCATTATTGTTATTAGTTTTCTTCTGGTAAAAACCAGATTTGGAGTTTATGTCTATGCCATTGGCGGAAACAGAGAAGCGGCAAGATTATCCGGTATTCCCATCAGAAAAATTGAAATTATTGTTTTCACATTATCCGGTTTACTTTCTGCATTTGCAGGTCTGGTACTTGCTTCAAGAATGTACTCAGGACAGCCTTCCGTTGGAAGCGGATATGAAATGGATGCCATCGCTGCATGCGTACTTGGAGGAACATCCATGGCCGGAGGTAAAGGAAGCATTAGCGGGACTGTACTTGGCGCAATGGTCATTGGCATAATATCCAATGGACTAAATTTAATAGGAGTGAGTTCCTATTGGCAATTGATAGTAAAAGGAATAATTATTGCCACTGCTGTAATTTTGGATTCTCAGAAAGAGAAGTTTAAGAGAAATTCTATCATCAGAAAATAATACGCAAATATCATTTTATACTAGGAGTAAAAATGGAGATATTTAGAAAAATGTCATTCGCAGATTCGACAGGAGATGCTATTCCGTTCTATCACGATGGGGTGTATCATATTTTTTCCTTAACACCACCGGTGGGGACAACCGTTTATCCGGAAAGACTGCGTACTACTTGGAGCCATGCTGTTTCAAAGGATTTAATTCACTGGGAAGAGCTACCTACAGCTATCTATCCCGGAGAAGGGAAAGAGCCGGATGCTTCTGGAGTTTGGACGGGTTCGGTTCTGTATGGAGAAGGCAAATACCATGCGTTTTATACAGGCTATAATATCCAGGCTGAATATCAGCAGACCATTTGCCATGCATATAGTGAGGATGGGATAAACTGGAAAAAGGATACAGGAAATCCGGTTATTAAACCACTGATAGATTTATATGAGCAACAAGATTTTAGAGATCCATATGTATTTTTTAATGAAGATGAAAAAAAATATTGGATGCTGGTTTCTGCCAGAAGGCTGGATATGCCGGTGACCAGACGAGGCTGCATTGTGTTGTATCGCTCTACAGATTTGGAATCTTGGGAGTACTATGGAAATTTATATTCACCCGGCCATACCAATTGCCCTGAATGTAGTGAAATTTATAAAATGAAGGATACTTGGATTTTATCTTATTCACGTTTTTCTGAATTTGGAAATACAATTTATCGTACAGCTAAGTCTCCTTATGGTCCATGGAAAAAAATGAAAAAAGATGGTATAGGGGGAAGACGTTTTTATGCAGCAAAATCTTTAACGGATAAAAACGGAAGACGAATATATTTTGCATGGGCACATGATAGGGGACAGTGTAGTGATAAAGGAGAATGGTATTGGGGTGGTCGATTCTGTATACCTCATGAAGTAAAACTTTCTGAGAATGGAGATCTACTAGTTGATATTCCCCAGGAGTTTACAGAAGGTATTCATAAAAATATTGCTTGGAATTATCTTCCTGTCTTAGGGGAGTATAAAAGATATGGAGCAGAAACCATCGTGTTGGATGCCTTAGAAACAACTAGTTATGGCTTTTTAATGCATGACAAAAAACGATTTTATTTCCATGCATCTATTATTCCTAAAGAAGCAAATGATAGTTTTGGAATTCTTTTAAAGTCGGATAAAGAGGCTAGTGAATGTCTTTTCCTTGAGTTTGATGTAGCAATGCAAAGAGTATCTCTTTTGTCTTTACCGATGGGGGTCGATCCATTCTGGGAGCAGTCATGCCAAGCTGTTCCGGAGGCATCATCTCCCGGACCGGACGGATTCCGTGTATCGGAAAAAACTTTTTCTATAAAGACGGGGGCGGTCATTGATGTAAAGATTTTTGTGGATCATAATATGATTGAGGTATTTATAGGAAAAGAAATTGCATTCACTTATAGGGTTTATAGAAGCTCTGAGTATGAAATTGGTATCATTGCTCAGGATTCCAAAGTGGAATATGCCAATATAGCACTATGTGATTATACATAAAATATATTTGATGTATTTTATAACTCGAAGGATTGTTGAAAATAGAAAGTATTGTTAAGCAGTATAGGTTTGAGATGGAGGCAATCTGAGCCGCCGGTACTAGGCGAAAAACGAATGTTAGTGAAGTTTTTCGCCTAGTACTCTACCCGTTGGGCGAACTTAGCGGGAGCGTTCCCCCATCTCAGACCTATTACTGCATGCGGAATCTTTTTGATTTTTATTCTTTGAGCTTCTCCTCAAAAATCTCTACAATGGTTTTCTCTGTCCCCACCATGCCGGGAGAGGCGATTAAGCCCATATTGCGCATGGTATCTTCCGGCGTTCTGCCGTTGATGCCGTGCACCTTGTCAATGTGGACGCCCTGCAGGGCAAATGCCACGGAGCGAAAGGCCGAATCACAGGCTGCTACTCCCTTCATGGTACAACCCTGATTTCCCCCGTCGCAGATCATCCCGGTGATGGAGGAGGCCATATTGTTGAGGGTGTATTCCATTTGCTCCACAGAGCCACCCTTCAAATAAGTTAAAGCGCAGGCCATACCGGTACCCGCCGCAATGGCACAGCCGCAGAAGGCGGAGAGCCTGCCGGAGTATTCTTTGATATAGGTGCAGATGAGATAGCTCAGCATAGTGGCCCGGTAGAGCATTTCCTCACTGAAACCGTGAATCTTATAAACGCCGTATAGGGGCATGGTGGCAATGATACCGTGGGCGCCGGATCCGGTAATGCTCATGGCAGGCTTGTCCAAACCGATAACACGGGCTTCTATACTTGCATTACAAAGAAGGGATGCGGTCATTTGCTCATCCGAAGATATGACCTGCCCTCCATTCATAGCCAGTAACTGTCTTGCAAAAGTGGTGCGGGGATTCTTTAGAGCCTCCTCAAAAAGCTCCAGATTCACTTTATAAGCCTCTTTTACAAATTCGATTTCTTCCAAGGGAACCGTGTTGACGTAGTCTACGAGCTCAGCCAGAGTATATCTATGGATGGAATGGATTTTTGCGGTGTTGGCCTCTGTAGCCATTTCTGCTTCTATAGCCATCTCTGCTTCTGAATCATCAGTCTTATGCCTATTTGCCGTTTCCTTTGCCTCTAAGGAGTCGGATTCATCTTCCCTCTCCAGCACTGTCTCTCCATTCACTACAACTTTCGTGATATTGGTATGCGTATCTCGGATGGTAAGAATAACCTTGCTTTCCTTTGTTTCCAGCGTGGCTTCAATAAAAATACGGCTGGAAATGCCGCTAAGGGCCACCGTGATCTTCCCCTCATCAATAAGCTTTTGCGCACTGACATTGTCGGAAGGCGTAACATTTGCCAGAGACTCCAGACCTTTATCCGGATTCCCGGCAACGTATCCAAGAGCTGCGGCAAAAACATTTCCCACTTCTTTAGAATTGGGAATACCGCAGGTAAAGGCATTTTTATAAATGCCGCTGTTCATAGAGACATTTAGATGAAGGAGATCTCCTTTGGCGTAGGATTTAGCTTTTGCAACACAAAAAGCAATCGCTCCGGGCTCCGTTACGCCCAGTGCGGGAACCATATCTTTTTGGATTAGTCGTGTCAATTCATGCATAAATAGAAACCTCCCTGCTTTTGTCTTTCATTATAGCATTTTTGGCGTTGATTTATGCTGTGTCTTAGGAATAAAAAGGATGAAAAAGGAAAATGAAGCATGCTATAATACTGTCTGCTTTTCTGCAGTTGTACAAGCCTCTATGAGAAACTCTGCTCATAAAAGCAGAAAGCAAAAGTAAGGAAATGAAGCAAGGCCAAGGAAAAGTAAGGAGTATGGCCAGGGCAGAACAAGGAAACGTAGGGAAACGTGAGGGTAGTATGGGAGAGAAAATAATAGAAGAAGCGAAGAAGGTTAATCTTACCGAGTTGTTTTATGACTTGGTTTTTGTCTTTGGGCTTTCTAAGATTACCCATATCTTAGAAAGCCTGAATGAGGGAATCTTTAGTTTAAAAGAGATTATCATTTATACCGTTGTTTTTGTTTGTTTCATCAATGTATGGAATGTGCAGACCGTGTATATGAATCGTTATGGAAAACATAATCTATTGCATATATTCATTATGACGGTTTTCCAAATGCCTGCTTTAGTCTTTATGGCGGCAAATGTCAGTTCTGATATGGAGGAAAGCTGGACAGCCTTTACACTGGCGCTTCTATGGATTGCTATCATACAATTTCTGCAATATATCTACGCTTATGTGCAAAACAAGAATAGTGAAATGGACCGAAAACTGATTCGGGATTTTCTTCAGATTCTTTTTGTGCGCATGATTGGTATTATAGTAAGCTTGTTTTTGTCCGGAATTGGACGCATCTTATTAACCGGTTTTGGCTTTATTTTAAGTATTTTGGGTGCCGGCTTCTTTCGAGAAGATATGGCTAGAGTACCCATTAATATGCCGCACCTTATAGAAAGATTAACACTCCTGACTATTATTACCCTTGGGGAAATGCTGATGGCCGCAGCGGATTTCTTCGAAATAGAGAAATTCTCCATGTATTCTGTTTTCATTCTATTTCAGGTGGTGGCATTGTTTTTGTTTTATATTGCGG
>CAUUUY010000147.1:0-5091 GCA_963548305.1 uncultured Oribacterium sp. | reverse complement strand
ATGTCCAACATTTTCTTCATTGGCTCATTCGGAAATCCTGCAATATTTGCAAACACCCCTGTTTTCGTTAGTCTCCCGGCTATACAGGAAGCAATATAAGCTGCTTCCTCCTCTTTGATTTGAACAGAGACTATATTCTTTTGATTTAAAAACGAACCATTGATAATACAAAACAAGGTATTTTTATATTTAGGTGCTGTAGCTTCTATAACGTCATTAAATTGTGCACCCGCCCCAATAATGAGACCATAACCCTGATCAGCATATTGTAAAATCTTACGCTCAAAATCTTTCTCTGCTATGTTCTCGATATATTCTATTCGCTGATCATTTTTTGCATTATAGGACTTAATACCATCAATATTTGCCTTGTTCCAGCTCATATCCTCCTCAGAACCGGAGAGGAGGACAATGACTTTTTGTGAATAAGTCCTTTGTACAGAAAATCGATAGTAAATAAGATAAAGAAATAAAATAGTCAAAATTATTAATGCACAAAAATATTTAATCATCACTTTTCGACTATTAATTCTCATAAAGAATATCCACCTTATTGCCTGCTCGTATTATTCACCTTCTTCTATCCCTTCACCGCTCCCATTGCCAGTCCTTCCACGAACTGCTTCTGGCAAAGGTATACCAGTACCAAAACCGGTAACAAGCTAATCAGAGAAGTTGCCGCCATTGGTCCCCAATCCAAGCCCTTATCAGTGATAAATCCCGCAATAACCACAGGCAATGTCTTAGACTTATTGATACTTAAAATAACCGCAAAGAGGAATTCGTTCCATGCTCCCACGAACGCCAGAATCCCTGCTGCCACAATTCCGGATTTTGTTACCGGAAAAACCACATAGAAGAAACGACTCAGGAAATGGCAGCCGTCAATTCTGGCAGATTCTTCCATTTCAATAGGCACCTGGGCGAAGAAGCCCATCATCAGCCAAATAACTAAGGGCAGGTTAAAGCTGGTATTCATAATAATCAGAGCAGGTAAGGTATCAATCAGCTGTAGCTTCCGCATCACAAGGTAAATGGGAATTGCTGTTGCAATGGCCGGATACATTTTCTGAATCATAAACCACAGGCCGAAAATCTGACGGGTAAGGTTGGAAAACTTTCCTCGCACCAGACTATAAGCGGCCATAGAACCAAAAAGCAGAGAAATGGCAGTGGAGCTAAGACTTACAATCATGGAATTCATAAACTGCCGTCCAAGACCATTCATAGACAACACTGTTTTGATATTTTCCATGGTGAAAACATGGGGAATCAAAAGGGGAGGATTTGCCAAATACTCCGCCCGGATTTTAAAGGCACTGGAAAAAAGCCAGTATAAGGGAAATAAAACCAGCAACATCAGCACAGCGGTAAACCCTATGCGAAAAGGACTTCCCCACACATTTCCCAATATTTCATGCACCATGGAATCATTTGCATCTATTCTATGTTTCTTAGCCATCATTTTCATCCTTTAAACCCTTTGATAAATCACCAAGTAAAATTATATCGATACACTGCTTTCGCAGATTGTGTTCACATTCATATTTCCATAAAAACTGTCTCTATAGGAGCAATCGACTTCATGATACAAGTTATCTTGCTGTCCCTATGCACTACAAAACTCGCTCCTCCACCGCTTTTCTCCAGCGAAGGAAAAGGAAACTTACAATGGTCATAGAGAAAACGAAGGCCATGGCCAGAGCCGCCGTATAGCCGGCATCAAAGAACTTTAAGCCTTGTTTGTAAATGTAGTTCGGCAACATTTCCGTAGCATTTCCCGGACCGCCGTTGGTCATGGTGTAAATAGTGTCAAATACCTTAAAGGCATCTACAAAGCGAAGCATTAACACAATAATCAGTAAAGGACTAATCATAGGAAGCACGATTTGGAAAAAGATATGGCGATTCTTCGCCCCATCCACCCTGGCCGCTTCCAAAGCATCCTGAGGAAGGGATTTGAGCCCTGCCATGGTAATGATGCATACCCAGGGAATTAACTGCCAGACATTGACAAAAATCACCGCCGGCATAGCCGTTTTGGGATTACTCAGCCAATTCATTTGCGGTACACCCACAAAATGTAAGAGGTAATTGATGATTCCCGTACTGCCGTCCAGCATCATACGGAATAATGTACCGATGGCCACCGGAGCCATAATCATGGGAATCAAGAGTAAAGAAGTAAAAATGCGATAAATTCTTTTGGTGCCGCAAAGCATCATGGCCGCCAAAAGTCCTAAAACCAACTCTAAGGATACGGAAACCACCGCAAAAAGAACGGTGTTTCCTACACTTACCCCCAGGTTTTTATCTTGAAGCATCCGAAGATAATTCCCAATGCCGATGAACTTGGGAACGGCATTGGGAAGATTAATTTTGTATTGAAATAAACTGAGATAGAGGGAATACAGTAGGGGTAACAAGGCCGTAAAGCCTAAGAATAAAATGGTAGGAAGCAGGAAAAGCCAAGACCAAAGCCTTTCTCCTCTACCCCTATTTCCTTTTCTTATTTCTGTGCCATTCATACTGTATTCCTCTAACTTTCTAGCATATTCTTTATAAAACTGTTTTTTGAGATAAGTAAAATATACTTCTCTGCAAAATAGATTAATGATTATAGTTCTTGGTTCCCTCTTCAGGAGGTGCCTGCTGCAATGCTTCTTCCACTGCTGCCTTCATTTCCTTTACAGTTGTCTCCAGATCGCTCTGTCCGGAAAGGTAAGCGGAAATCAAGGTGTTAAAGCTGGTGTCCACCTGTGTGGAAGCAGCCACTCTCCACCACATATTTGCAGTATCTAATGCCTCACGAACGGTATCCATGTAAGTACCCTTGATGCCATCCTCTTCCCAGAAGGCCTTTCTCGGAGAAAGAATACCGTGCTTGTCATAGAATTCCTTCTGCTTGTCTAAGCTGGTGTACATCTTGATCCACTCCCAAGCCAGATCCTTCTTCTTGGAGCCTTCCGGAATAGCGCAGTCCCATGCGGAAAGCAGGGTGATTCCTGTCTTTTCCTTTGGGATTACGGACAATGCCCATTTTCCTACTACCTTGGACTTTTCGGGGTTGTCAGCATCCTGTACCAAGCCTAATGTGGGCCAGGTCTCACAAACCGCTGCATCTCCGTTTAAGAACGCCTGAATAGACTGATCGGTTCCCCAGTTTAACCAGTTAGGATCCAAAGATTCCTGTAAAGCATTCAAATGCTCTAAGGACTTTCTGGTTTCGGGAGAATCAATGGTAACCTTCCAATCCTCATCCGCCCATGCACCACCGTTAGACCAAAGCACATAGTCAAACACACCGCCCAGCTGTCCGGTGATGCCGGAGATGGAAGCACCGTAGAAGCCTTCATCCTTCTTGGTTACCTTCTTTAACTCTTCTCTGTACTCTTCCCAAGTATCCGGAAGTCCGTTCGGGAAAATGTCGGTACGGTAAGCAAAAAGCTGTGGCGTGGAGGCATTAGGAATTCCGATATACTTATCCTGCCACTTTCCGGAGTTTGCAATAACATTGTCAATGAAGTCCTCCGCCTTTACGCCGTCCTTCTCCATATAGGGCTGTAAGTCTGTAAGATAAGGGGCGAACTCTCCATCCCACTGGCTGGCTACATCAATCACATCATATGTTCCTGCTCCACTGGTGAAATCTAAAAGCATTTTCTGGTGAAGCTCGGTGTATGGCATATCGATAACTTCCACCTTGGCACCGGTTTTCTCTTCAAATTCATCCACCATAGACTTAGCCGCATCTGCATAAACGCCGGACATATAAAGAACAGTCAAGGTTTCTCCACTGCCCTTTGCCTTCTCTTCTCCCGCAGCGGCTTCGGACTTTCCTTCCTCTGCCTTAGCAGAAGCATCTCCACCTGCATTTCCTTCGCTCTTTGCTCCGCAAGCCAGTAAAGATGCCCCTAAAGAAAGGGCCAATACTGCGGATAAAACTCTTTTTTTCATAACTTTCCTCCCATCTTTCTTGTATATTCTGAACAAATAACTATCTGCATTATACCCTACTTATGTAAGTTATCAATAAGCAAAAACACAAAATATTCCCATGCATTTTGGGCAAAACACACAAACAAACACATTTCGCACAGGTTTAAACAAAATATAAAAAAGCCGGTACTGTATTTCTACAGCACCGGCTTCTTTTACTTCTCTTGAATCTGTTCCCATAGTCCCCTACATCCCTCTAGGATATCTTCATAACAGGCCTGAAATTCCCCGCTATACCAAGGGTCGGCAATGGGATGAGGATGGTCGGTATAATCTCCCAGGAGGGAAACCTTGCTTTTGGGGTCTCCGCCTAAAATCCGCCTCATATTCTCCCGATTTCTTTCATCCATCCCTATGAAATAATCGTAATTTTCGTAGTCTTCTTTTTGTAATTGGCAAGCCCGTTTTTTACTGCAATCAATTCCCAGGCCTTCCAGAATTCCCTGTACCGGAGGATAGACAGGATTCCCCTGTCCACGATAAATTTCCTCCGAAGAGGTGGCTTTGGAAGATACTTGAAATTCTTCAGCTCTTCCATGCTCCTCCAAGATTCTTTTAAACAGAAATTCCGCCATAGGGCTGCGGCAAATGTTGCCATGGCATACGAAACAGATTTTTAGCATAGTGTTTTTCCTCCTAAAATGCCGTGGATTGCCCTGTTTTGCAAGGTTTTCTGCGTTTTCTCAAAAACTACATTATTTTGAAACATTAGAGAAATAAGGTAAATTAGTGCAAGATGTCACTTTTTGGCACAATTACATCCACATCTTTTTCTCGTGACTCCAAGAATACTCAAATAACTCATCCTTTTTTATAGCATCCACGATGGGGAACAGTAGAATTTTTAACAATTGTACAGTTTCTTCAAAACTAAGTTTTACTAAGGCTTTTTTCTTTTTCACAAATGAATTCCATCTCATCAGCCTTGTTTTATCATCTGCGAATCCATCCTCAAAAGCAACAATATCATCAAACGAAGTACCACGGTGATTAAAAGTCTCTTTTATCGCATTCATAAGTTCTGTTCCATCAAAATTATATCTGTCAGACAAAACATATATATCATAAAAGTCTTTATATCTACTATTGGCA
>CAUUUY010000146.1:0-5117 GCA_963548305.1 uncultured Oribacterium sp. | reverse complement strand
AGAGGCTAAAGAATCCGTATCATCCGTAAAGGAGAAGCTGAAAATGGTTTTTCCGGAACGGGTGGTCCGTTCATCCACCTGAATAATCAGACCTTCCACCGTTACCAAACCGCCATCCTCCGGAATATCCTTTAGCGAAATGGGACTATCGGAGAAGTCCCTTCCATAGTACACATCACTATGGTCGGAGCGCTTAAACTGGAACTTTCCTTTATTAAATCCCTTTTTCTCAAAGCCCTTCTTCTCAAAGGCTTTTTCTACGGAGCTTTTCTTCGAGTCTAAAGAAGATGCTTCAGCAGTGTTTTTTGCCAAAGCGGTATGAGTATTGCCCCCATTCTGACCAGCCTCGGAGGCTTGTATTTTTCCGGAAAAATCCTCTGAAGCGCTGTTTCCATCAGAAAGCGCTGTATGCTCTTGGCCTAGAGAAGCTGCTTCCCTATCCTGTATTGCCATATCACCTGTTTCCGGATGGCCCACACTTCCCTCTGCACCCGCATAAGCATCAGACAGTCCCTCCGCCGAATATCCCGGATTTTCGGAAGAAGCATACAGAGCGGCGTTATCCCTATCCTCTTCCTCCTCAATCTTTTGCTTTGCAGGAACAAACTGGATGGTAAAATGGATAGGAACGCCGCAACGCTCTTCAAAAATCTTTTGAATTACCCGGATACATTCCTTTTCTTCCTTTCGAAAAAGAATTTGTTCCTCTAAAATAAGAGAGAGACGATCGTCCTCTCTCCATTCCATTTCCCCCTGCTTCATCATCTGATACAGGAGAATGTTTCTTTCCTTTAATTCCTCCAAAAGGGATTTTTCATAGAATTCATAAAGCACTTTTGCCGTATATTGGCTGGATAGGTGGAAGCTTTCCCGAATACATATCGCAATTTTTTTTCCGATAAAAAGCTGCTTATAGATAGCCTCTTCCATTTCCCGAATATCACTTCGCTCCAGTAAATGGTCACTATGCAAATAAATACTCAGCTTCGATCTGTCTTTTTTCAAAGTGATTCTGCTTATGGTGGTATTCAAAAACATTCCCCTTAAATGCTCCGATACCGTTAATTCCTGAAATACTTGAAAAAACTGCTTCATGCCTATCCTTTCTGTTTATTTAATCAGGGTATTTTTCGATTTCCTCTTTAAGGGCGGAGAGCAAATCCTTCTCCTCCACCTTCCGAATCACTTCACCGTGTTTCATCAAAAGTCCCACACCCTTACCCCCGGCAATAGCCAGGTCCGCTTCCTTAGCCTCTCCCGGGCCGTTTACCACACAGCCCATTACAGCAAGCTTTAAGGACTTCTCCGGATAAGACTGGACCAGCTTTTCCACAGCATTGGCCAGGGAAATCAAGTCAATGTCGGTTCTTCCGCAGGTAGGACAGGAAACCACATGGATACCTCCCTTTTTCAGTCCCAGGGTTTCCAAAATCAATCGACCGGTTTTTATTTCCTCCACAGGATCCGCAGAAAGACTTACACGAATCGTATCCCCGATTCCTTCACCCAAAATCATAGCCAGTCCCATGGCGGATTTGATATTTCCGGACCAAACCGTTCCGGACTCTGTAATACCCACATGTAAAGGATAGGGGCAGGATCCTGCCACAATTTTATGGGCTTCCACCGCCATCAAAACATCGGAGGACTTCATGGAAAGCACTAAATTCTGATAGCCCATTTCCTCTACCAAACGCAAATTCGCCAAGGCTGACTCCGCAAGTCCCTGGGCCGTTACTCTTCCCTGATATTTTTCCAAAACTTCCTTTTCCAAGGAGCCGGAGTTCACCCCGATTCGAATGGGGATCTTTCTTTCCTTGGCGCAGTCCACCACAGCCTGAAGTCTTTCCCGGGAGCCGATATTTCCCGGATTAATACGAATCTTATCCGCACCGTTTTCCATAGCAAGGATTGCCATACGGTAGTCGAAATGAATATCCGCAACCACCGGAATCGGAGAAGCCGCCTTAATTTCCTTTAAAGCAAATGCCGCTTCCTTCGTAGGTACGGTAAGTCTGATGAGTTCGCACCCCGCCTCTGCCAGCCTTTGAACTTGCGCTATACTTCCCTTGATATCCTCCGTCTTGGTATTACACATGGACTGTAAAACCACCGGATTTCCACCGCCGATTTTGAGTTTTCCTACCTCTACTACCCTTGTATCTTCTCTTTTGAACATAGCTTTCCTTTATACAATAAACTTAAGAGCTAAAATATTTCGAATAGGCTCCGGTCAACAAATTAAACACATCATTTCCGACAATCAATACCATAAGGGCTAGTAGGAAAACCATTCCTGCAGTATTGATTCGTTCCTCCCACTTGGGATTCAGTCTTTTTCTTGCCAGCATTTCCAAAAGAATGAACAGCAGTCGTCCTCCATCCAGGGCAGGAATAGGCAAAAGGTTCATTACCGCCAGATTGACACTAAGCATCATACTCAGGTTCAACAAAACCAATAACATGACGAAAAATCCGTATTGGCTGGAGCTGGAAACACTTTCTCCAATAACTGCAACCGTTCCCACCGGCCCCATGACTTCCTGTCTGCTGACCTTTCCTTTACTAATCAAAGCCAGACTGTCAATCACCACTCTGGCATTAAAGGCCAGTTCATAAAAGCTGTATTCTATAGTCTTTAAAGGGTTTTGAAACTTCACTCGCTCAGAGGAAAGAGCCACGCCCATACGATAAAGTCCTGTAGAAGGATCCTTATAGGCAGGGAACTGAAAGCTAAGCTTTTCCCCATCTCGAAAAACCGTAAGACTGATTTCTCCTTCTTGCACCTCCTCCTTATGAAGCTCCATATACATGGCAAGCTCGGAGTAGCTATGAACAGTTCTTCCCTTAGCATTTCCGATTTTAATGAAACGAATCTCATCTCCCTCCTGTAAACCGCTTTCCATGGCAGAAGTAGATACATTGGAGGAGGCAATTTTGGGAAGCTGTACCCCAATTGTTCCGGTAAGGAAAAGGGCAATCAAAAAGCCTAAAAGAAAGTTGTTGAAAACGCCGGCAATGCAGATGATAAAACGCTGCCAGGCAGGCTTTCCTTCAAAGCTCTTCGTCTTTAATTCTTCTTCACTATAGATTACTCCGTCAAAATCATAGACATTTTCCGCATTATCCTCCTGCTTTGGAGCCAGAAAATCACCGGAGCCTGCCGCATCCTCTCCCAGCATGGCACAGCTCCCCCCCAGGGGAAGTAACTTTAAGCTGTATCGAGTATTTTTATATAAAAAGGATAGGAGTCTGGGTCCCATCCCAATGGAAAACTCATTTACCCCTACATGAAAAAACTTAGCCGCAAGAAAATGCCCCAGTTCATGGAAAAAAACCAAAAATGACAGGGCAAGTATGGCCAAAACTATACTCAATTCTTCTCCTCCTTATGTAATCTTCTTACTTCCGCTCTGGCCCACTGCTCCGTTTCGAATATCTCCTCTACAGAAGGAAATTCTTTCCAAGCCTTTTCGTGTTCCTTCATGCAATGGGCAATGCTTCTTGGAATCTCCATGAAGCGAATTTTATCCTCTAAAAACAGACGAACCGCCTCTTCGTTAGCCGCATTATACACCGTGGGCATACTGCCTCCCCTTGTACCGGCCTCCATTCCCAGAGCAAGCCCCGGAAAATCCTCTAAGGCAGGGGGATAGAAATGTAGAGCAAAGGCCTTGGAAAAGTCTATCCTTTGCTCCCGGTAGCACTCCCTTTCCTCTTGAAAGAGGGCGTAGGCAATGGGCAGACGCATATCCGGAACCCCCATCTGTCCCTTTACTGCGCCATCCTGAAAGACCACCGCGGAATGTAAAATGCTTTCCCGCTGAATCACTACCTGAATCTTCTCCATGGGAATACTGAAGAGCCAATGAGCTTCCATCATTTCCAAACCCTTATTTACCATGGTGGCGGAATCAATGGTGATTTTTTGTCCCATGGACCAGTTAGGATGCTTTAAGGCATCCGCCTTGGTTTTTCCTTCCATCTCTTCCTTTTTAAGTCCAAAAAAAGGACCGCCGGAAGCCGTTAACAAGAGAGACTCCACAGATTTTTCTTCTTCCCCCCGAAGGCATTGCCAGATGGCGGAATGCTCCGAATCAATAGGAAATAGTTCTGCCCGATATTCTGAGAGCATAGGCATAATCAAATGTCCTGCACAAACCAGTGTTTCTTTATTGGCTAAAGCAACCTTTTTTCCTGCCTTAATTGCGGAAATCGTAGGAAGAATCCCAATCATGCCTACCAATGCAACCACCACCATATCCGCCTCCGGAAGGGTAGCCAGCTCAATCAAGCCCTCCATACCGGATGACACAGGCATATCCAATTCGGTGGAAAGCTTTTCTGCCAAAGCTTCTTCATATACGCAAAGCTTGGGAACCTGCCACTCTTCGGCCTGCTCTTTTAAAAGCTCTGTTTTAGATTTCACCGAAAGTCCAATCACTTTATGCGACCGATGATCCTTTAAAAGGGATAGACACTGGGTTCCGATGGAACCGCTGCTCCCTAAAATTACGATATTCATGCTTTACCTTCCCAAAAATTATACTGAAGACTTACTTTATTAAAATATATCAAGGGTAAGTCTTACATGATGATTTAAGATTACGACATTATTAAATTTGTCGTTATTCTTTATTTCATGAGTTTTTGATCTCATCAGTTCTTATCTATGTTTTTCTTGCTTATTATAAAGAGAGGGACGATTGTTTTTCCTTCTTTTGTATTAAATCTTTTTAAAATAATCTAAAACTGTTATGCCATAGTAAATGATGGGCGCCGTAAACAAAACAGAATCAAAACGATCCAAAATTCCTCCATGCCCCGGAATCAAATGGCTGTAGTCTTTGATTTGAAAATCTCTTTTCATTCCGGAGGCCATCAAATCTCCGCCTATGGAAAATAAGGCGGCAAGGGATACTGCCAGCGCCAATAATAAGGGGGATAAATGCAAAGGAAGTCCGTGCCCCTTAAAGACAATCGCAAAAAGGAAGGATAAAATCCCCGCTCCAAGAATACCTCCCACAGCACCTTCCCAAGTCTTTTTCGGACTTAAAACCGGCGTCATTTTATGCTTTCCAAAGAGAAGTCCGGCGCAGTAGGCACAGGTATCCGCG
>CAUUUY010000145.1:0-5129 GCA_963548305.1 uncultured Oribacterium sp. | reverse complement strand
TTCCGAAAATGCCTTTAGCTGTTTCTTTAAGGCACTGTAGTTTGGCTGATATGCCTCCCCGGAAATCCCTTTCAGATTCCAATGGGTGGTCAATTCGATGGCAGTGGATTCACTGTGATGCTCCTCCGGCTGTAAATATTTTTCTATATACTGCATCGTAGCAAGATCCCGCACCACAATGCCGTAGCTTCCTAAAGCCACCATGTCCACCGGCAAAATATTCTCAATGGTGCTCACCTGAAACACCCGATCTCCGATTTTCAAACTGCCCGGCCCCTTCGGCGTATTTCTGTTGTTGCAAAGCAGAATTTCATTTTCCCCTAAAGAAATATGCTTCTGAAAACGGGCATTGTAGCCGGCTAAATCATAAAGGATAATCAAATTGGGATCTTTGGCATTCATCATGTTCTCTTGCCCTTGCACAGGGTGGATTTGACCTTCCTCTACATAGCCCGCGGTAGCAAGCGTTGCCATGGTATATAAACCTTCTACCTCGGAAGGCTCATTCACGCTTTCCAGCACCATTTGATTTAAAGACTGCTTCAAGTCTTCCCCTTCCTTTTCCGGATAGGAAAATGGGGAAAGCTCCATACTGTATTCTCTGGAAAATAAGCTGTTTCCCTTATTCTGAATATTTGCGTACATACAAATGGTGGTGGCAAGGCTCAAAATCACTCCAGTACTTAAGATGGAAATGCTCGCAAGAGAAACTGCATTTCCCTTGATACGATAAAGAAGTCCGCTGATGCTTAAGAACTTCTCCGGCTTGTAGTAAGAAGGGCGCCTTTTCTCCATTTTCAAAAGCAGCACTGAAAAGGAAATATACAAAAGATAGGTCGCAAGAATTACCGCCAGTACCGCAAGGAAAAAGTAATTAAAGGAAGACAGTAAGCCTTGGATCAAAAGCGCAATCCCGTAACCGATGCCGAGGAAAAGGAAGCCGATAAGAGACAGAAGCACTCTGGACTTCGGTTCGCCCTCGCCCTCATGCCCTTTTTGCAAAAGCGCCATCGGAGTAGAAAAGGAAATCCGAAAACTGCTGCGGAGCAAGGTGAAAAGATAGAGGACAAAGAGCAAAACCGTAGTATAGAGCAGGGCGGAAAAACTGAAGGGAAAGTCCATCAAACTCCCCGCCACGTCTTTCATGATGAAGTTCAGCATGAGAAAGACCATTTGCCCAAAGAGATATCCGCCCACAATGCTCAGTACCAGGATAAAAGCAAAGAGGCAGAAAAATTCAATGGCAATAATCTTTCGGATATGCTTCTTCTCCAAGCCCAATATGCCATAAAGAGCAAATTCCTTATTTCGTTTCTTCAGCATGAAATTGACTGCATATTGGATAAAAATAAAGGTAAAAATGCAAAGAAGAATCGTACCGACTTGGATAAAAAGAGGCAAGTCCCTATGACGGGTTTCTACGTAATGATTTTCCAGTAAAGAAGCCATGATAAAGAAAAGCATTCCCATAATCCCGGAAGAAAGTACAAAGGGTATTTCTAAAAGCCGATTCGCCCGGAGATTTTTCAGAGCGAAGCGTCTTGCCATAAAAAAGCTCATGCCTATGCCTCCCTTCCTTTTCTCTCTGTGAAAGCATCTTTTTGCGCTATCTCCGTTGTCATCTCCGTTGCCATCTCCGCTTGCCTATCGTAAAGACTATCAGGGCGAAGCGCATTCTGTTGCTTGCTCAATACAAGCTGCGCCTCGGAGATGCGTTCCATAAAATCACGCTGTCCCTCCTCATTTCCCCGATAAATCTCATGGAAAACCACGCCGTCTTTGATAAATAAAACTCTATCGGCATAAGATGCCGCCCGAAGAGAATGGGTTACCATCAAAATAGTCTGTCCCTCTGCATGAATCTTGTGGAAGAGCTGTAAAATCATCTCTGAAGACGCGGAATCCAACGCGCCTGTAGGCTCATCCGCAAGAAGGAGGGAGGGGTTCGTTATCATGGCTCTGGCAATGGCGATACGCTGCTTTTGTCCACCGGACACCTCATAGGGATACTTCTCTAGGAGCTCCTCTATTCCCAGAATCCCTTGCATTTTCGCTAAACGCTCCTGCATCAGGCTTTCTTTCTCTTCCGATAAAACAAGGGGAAGGAAGATATTGTCCCGGTTATTAAACTGATCCAAAAGATTAAAGTCCTGAAAGACAAATCCCAGCTCTCTTCTTCGAAAGGCGGAAACTTCTTCTTTCTTGAGACTCCCCATGTCCCTTCCGTTTAATAAAAGAACGCCGGAACTGGGACTGTCCAGGGTGGCAAGGATGTTTAAGAGGGTGGTCTTTCCTGCGCCGGACTCCCCCATAATCGAGATAAATTCCCCCTTTTCCACGGAGAAATTCACATCCCGGAGGGCTTCCGTTGTCAGATTCTTGGTCTGATAGACTTTCTTGATATTTTTACATTCTAAAATGGACATTCGTTTTAAACTCCCTTCAACACATTGCCTTGCCTCATTTTCTTTTCAGGAAGGCTTGGAACAAGAAGAAGTATAAAACGAATATCCGATTTTTGCCTTTATTTAAGATGACAAAATAAGGGAGGAAGCTTACAGAATTGTAAGATTGAAAGATTTCCTTGGAAAACGCAAAGTAAAGCAGCTTCCTACCGCCACGGTAGATTCTACCGATACGGAAATCTGCAAAAATCCTGCAATCTTTTGTACCATATAGAGTCCCAGTCCGCTGGACTTCTCCGTAGCCCTGCCGTTAAAGCCGGAATAGCCCAGGTCAAAGATTTTCTTTAAGTCGGAAGAAGGAATTCCGATGCCTGTATCTTGTATCCGAAGAGAGGAGTTTTCCCGGTCAAAAGAAAAGCTGATACTGCCTTCTTTCGTATACTTTAGAGCATTGGAAAGAAGCTGCTCTAAGAGAATCGAAAGCCATTTTTCATCGCTGATCACTTCCGCCTTTTCTCTGCTACTCGCAGCACTTAGTCCCTCATAATGGAGAGATAGTTGTTTTTCAATAAAAATGGGAGCGTACTTTTTAAATAAACGTTTTAAACAGGCTTCCAAATCCACCGGATGAATATCCATATCGGCAGAACGGTTCTGCATTTTCAAATAGTTCATCGCCATGTTGCTGTACTCTTCGATATAGAACATTTGCTCTTCGAGCTTCTTTTTATGCTCACTTTCCGTTTTTCGAAGAAGAAGCTTTGACACGGTAATCGGCGTTTTAATCTGATGCACCCAGAGAAGAAAATACTCGGAAAGCTCCCTTTTTTCCTCTATCCGCCTGCGTTCTTCTTCCTTTTTCTCCATTTCCAGCCGTTCCAAGGCTTTTTCCAAGCTTTCCTTCCGGACAAAGGAAAAGTAGCCCAGGACAAGATAGACAAAGAGCAAAAAGCCGCTCAGCTCCGCCCCTAAAACAAAATAATTCCAAGGCAGATGTCCAAAGAAAAAAATCCCTCCAAAAAGGGACAGCAAAAGCAGGAAAAACCCTAATAAATCCGATTTTGTTTGAAGATACGCTTGAATCTGGTTTTTTATTCGCATCGTAGTTTTTCCACCTCCTTTTTGCACTGGATTCTCTTTCGATAGCGACTTTTTTAAGTAGTGACTTTTTGATCAACAATTTTCCTCAATTATTCATTTTTTAAAGCCAAAGAATACCCAATCCCTTTCTTGGTTTGGATCAAATCCTCTAAGCCCTCGGCAGAAAGCTTTTTTCTGAGCCTTGTGATATTGACGGAAAGGGTGTTGTCATCCAGAAAATCCTCTCCCTGCCAGCAATGGTTCATGATTTCCTCTCTTTTTGAAATTCCGCCCTTTGCTAAGAATAAGCACTCCAAGATGAGTAGTTCTGTCTTTGTTAAGTCGATACGAAAGCCTTCTCCCTGAAGAGCCGCCTTCGCTAAGTCCAACTGCAAGCCTTGAAAGGAAAGATTGTCCTGTACCGCAGTATATTCGTAGGTTCTCCGAAGCAATGCCTGAATCTTCGCCCTTGTCACATATAAATCAATAGGCTTCACGATATAGTCATCCGCTCCGAATTGCATGGCCTGCACCATGTCCATGGACTCGCTGTGGGACGAAAGAAAGAGGATAGGGACATGAGAAAATTTACGGATTTTTTCCGTCCAGTAAAAGCCGTTATAACAGGGTAAGCTGATGTCCATAAGAATCAGCTCAGGATTTCCTTCTTCCACTTCATCGCTCACTCTTTGAAAATCCTTTACGGACTCCACCGTATAGCCCCACTGCATAAGCTCATCCTTTAAAAGTCTTACGATATTCTCTTCATCTTCTACAATAAAAATCTTCATATTTCCTGCCTCAGCTAATCTATCCTTTTTCTCCCTTACAGCGCCCCCTTCGGGCAGACCTTTACACATTCCATGCATAGAATGCAATCTGTTCCATTTTTTCTCTTCCTGGAATTGTCGGTCATTTCCACATCCATGGGGCAGACCTTCTTGCATTTTCCGCAGGAAATGCATTTATTCTCATCACAACGGATTCGCACCAAGGAGAAATAACTCATAGGCTTTAGAAATACGGTAACCGGGCAGATATATTTGCAGAAAGCCCGATTGTCCTTGAAAAGAAAGGCCAGCGCTATACCTACAAGATAATAAGCAAGATTTCCAAAGAGAAATGCCCAAAACATAATCCTTTCCAGATTCCCCACTTTCATCAGAAACAGGGCGGAAACAAAGAGGAAAGATAAAGCAAAAGTCAGATAACGAATCCATCCGATATTTTTCCGGGGAAGCTCTCTTGTTTTATAAGGCAGAAAATCCAAAACCATGGCAGTCCAACAGGCATAACCGCAGAAGCCTCTTCCGAAAATCAGAGGTCCGAAGATTTTCGCCACCGCATAATGAATGGTAGCCGCCTCGAAAACACCGGTGAACAAGTAGTACCAAAATCCCTCTATCTGCATATTTTCCTGGTTGATAAGCCCTAAATAAACAAGCATATAGAGCCCAACCAGAAGCTGTACCACACGACGGGCATGGGGATATTTTCTTACGAGCAAAAAAATCCCGAAAGATAGCGAGATTCCGATATAACTAAAGTTGAAAAGATAAAAAAGATTATGCTTCGTAATACAAAGGCTTACCGCCACCGCTTCGAAAACGCCGCCGATCAGAAGCACCAAAGCATATTTTTTCA
>CAUUUY010000144.1:0-5188 GCA_963548305.1 uncultured Oribacterium sp. | reverse complement strand
TAGTTATCAAAAGAAGAATAGCAAAATAAAGTATATTGTTTGGGTAAAATTTTGAGCATTCACTTTAGATAATAATTGGAAGTGTGTAAATAGATATGAAAACAAATATTATTTAGATTCGGCGAGAACACAGTATGTGGGTTCTTGGTCATTCAGTAAACGATGGGGACATTAAAGTATGAAATTTGTGAAACAGGAGATCTTAAATGCACTTTTAATACTGGTAGTACAAATGCTAACAAGCTTTATGATAGCATATTTTACCGATAGAACATGGAGCTTAAAGAACTTCACTTCTAACTATGTAATCATAGTATTTTGGGTTACTTATTTGGTTTGTAAAATAGCTTTTGCATTTTTTAAGAAAGTCAATTTAAAGAAAGATGAGAATAGTTAGAGTAATGATTATTCGCAAAAATTGCGTTTGATTCTATGAATTAATAATCATTTGCTTTAATCAAATATATTTCAGAAAAAAATATTCTAATATAAAAAAACAGTAAAAGGAGCAAATAAGATGTTAACAATATTCACGATAGTAGTATGTGTTGTTTCCTATTTGTTGAATATTACTGCGTTTTTAACGTATTTTTCTTATGTCCTTGCTTTTGCCATATTGAAAGCTTTTCTATCGAAAAAGTTAAAAGATGTATTCAATATAAGAAAAGCCGAAGCAATTTATATGGAAGTAGGGCTTATGAATACTCTGGATTCGTTTATATCACTTCTTTTCATAACGCTTTATTATGTGTTTAGAGAGTATGAGTATTTTGGTATTGAGTATATGCTTCCGGTTCTTTTATGTTATATCTTGATTTATAGATTTTTGTTTTGGGATGTAGGGTATAATGTAAGGCAATTGTTTAGAAAGAACCATCAGTAAACAGAATACTATAAACGATCAGTTTGGAGGATATTTTTTGTAAATACAGAAATCCTCCTTTTTTGAAGTTTCAAGGAGATTGCAATAAATCTTTAAATTTTTTGTGAAGTAGGAAGAGCTCTTATGAAAGGACTCTTTGCGAGGACTTAGGCTCTGCACGAAAAAGACGGTCGCGAGGCTTCCGTAGGGAGCTGCACTCTAGCAACGAAGGCGGGCGCATGTTTGAGCCCGAAGGGCGAGTTTGCGCAGGAGCCTGAGTGAAAAAGCGAGTGCAGCGAGTAGGAAACGTAGTGTGTCTTTGAGGCAGAGCCTAAGCCTAAGCAAGACATTCATAAGTCTGTAGGACAGAGTTGCCAACGATTACTTGACAGTAATCCAGCAAGAAATGACTTGCTGCTTACATTGACAGAAAATCAAGAATACTCTATCATATTTCTGATTCCTTAAGAAGAAATAATGTTTTTCAGATGAGGTGAATATGATTCGTATAGCCATTGATGCCATGGGAGGGGACTTAGCGCCTGCTGCCATTGTAAAAGGGGCAATTGACAGCCTTTCTTCTTGCCCGGATACAAAGCTTCTTCTCTTCGGTGATGAGAAAGCTGTTCAGGAGGAATGTGCCAAGTACCAATATGATAAAGAAAGAATTGAGATTATTCCCTGTAGTGAGAATATCAGTCTACATGAGTCTCCGGTTATGGCCATTCGGAGAAAAAAAGACTCCGGTATTGTTAAGGGGATGAAGGCGGTTAAAGAGGGAGAGGCAGAGGCCTTTCTTTCTGCCGGTTCCACCGGTGCAATATTGGCAGGGGCTCAGCTTATTGTGGGAAGAGAAAAGGGCGTACTCCGTCCTCCCCTTGCGGCTTTAATGCCCACAAGAAAGGGAGTAACTCTACTTACAGACTGCGGCGCCAATGTGGATGCCCATCCGGAGTGGCTGGTACAGTTTGCAAAGATGGGTGCCATCTATATGAAAGAAATGCTGGGGGTACCTTATCCTACGGTAGGCTTGGTGAATATCGGTGCAGAAGAAGAAAAGGGAAATGCCCTGGTAAAGGCTGCCATGGAAAAGTGCAAGGCAGAAAAGGATTTAAACTTTATCGGCTCTGTGGAGGCCAGAGATATTGTGGAAGGAAACTGTTCCGTAGTGGTGGCGGATGCCTTTGTAGGAAATGTGGTTTTGAAAATGTATGAGGGAGTAGGAAAGATGCTTCTTTCCGAAATCAAGGCCGGCATTAAAGAAGGGGGGGCCCTTTCATTGGTGGGCGGTGCGCTCATTTCTTCTGCTTTAAAAAAGAGAATGAAAAGATTTGATGCCAAAAGCCACGGTGGAGCTCCTATTTTAGGGCTAAAGGGCTTAGTGGTAAAGGTTCACGGCAATACGGACGGGGTAGAGATTACTACAGCTATTCGACAGGCCAAGGAATTTGCTGAAAAAGGCTTACCAAAGAAGATTGCTGAAGCCTTGGATTTCTCCGATAAAGAAGAGGAAAGCAAGGAAGAGGCGTAAGCCGATTCAAAAGAATCTAAAAGAAGTTGAATCAGAATTTGAAAAAAATTTTGAAAAGAATTAGGAAAAGTGTCTTCAACGAGATATAGCACGCTTTGCGCACGATACTCGTTATGAATAAAAGTTTTGAAGCCCTAAGTATAGAAAGGACAGCATTATGGAATTAGAAAAGTTAAAGGAAATTATTGCCAGAGAATTGCAGCATGTAAAGAAAGAGGAGATTACGGAAGATTCTCGTTTTGTAGAGGATTTAAATGCGGACTCCTTGGATACTGTGCAGATTATTATGGGCATTGAGGAAGAGTTCGGCATTGAAATTCCGGAAGAAGCAAGTTTTCAGATTAAAACTGTCGGAGAAGCACACAAAGCTATTTTAAAGGCTTTAGGAAAATAATAATGATGGAAAACATGGGCAGTACCCCTTCTCTTTCCAAGCTGGAGGAGGATTTGGGGTACCATTTTCAAGATCAGAAGCTCTTATTGCACGCCTTAACCCACCCCTCTTATTCCAATGAGATGGGGCATCCCAAGGAAGCCTCCAACCAAAGGCTGGAATTTTTGGGGGATGCGGTATTGGAGTTGGTTTCCAGTACCCTTCTTTACCATAAGAAACCGGTGATTCAGGAAGGAAGGATGACCAAACTTCGGGCGGCATTGGTATGTGAATCGGCCCTAGCTGTGGTGGCAAAATCACTACAGCTTTCTTCTTATCTTCTTTTAGGAAAGGGAGAGGAAAGAGAGGGAATTCAATTTCGGGATTCCGTTTTATCCGATGCTTTGGAAGCGGTGATTGGTGCCATTTATCTTGACGGCGGTATGGAAAAGGCGGAACGCTTTGTTCGGGGAAAGGTTTTATCCGATATTGAGCATAAAACCCTCTTTCAGGATGCAAAAACCATGTTGCAGGAATATTGTACGGCAAAACGTTATCCTCTGGAGTATGATTTATTAGAGGAAAGCGGTCCCTTTCATCAGCGTTTTTATAAGGTGTCTGTGAAAGTTAATGAGGAAGTTTACGGCATCGGAGAGGGAAGCTCCAAAAAGAAGGCAGAGCAGGCGGCTGCCTATTTTGCATTAGAAAAAATAAAGGTGGAAACAGGGGATGTATTTAAAGTCTATTGAAATTCAAGGATTTAAGTCCTTTGCCAATAAAACTGTTTTGGATTTTTCTCCCGGTATTACCGGGATTGTTGGGCCTAACGGCTCCGGAAAATCCAATATTTCTGATGCGGTTCGTTGGGTTTTGGGAGAACAGAAGGTAAAACAGCTTCGTGGAAATTCCATGCAGGATGTTATTTTCTCAGGAACTGCCTTAAGAAGAGCCCAGGGCTATGCCTATGTAAGCATGTGCTTTGACAATGCAGACCATGCCTTAAATCTTCCCTATGAGGAAATTACCGTTAGTAGAAGACTGTATCGTTCCGGAGAATCGGAATATCGTTTAAATGATGCGGAATGCCGTTTAAAGGATATTCACGAGCTTTTTTATGATACAGGAATCGGAAAAGAAGGCTATTCCCTAATCGGACAGGGACAGATTGATAAGATTTTGTCCGGAAAGGCGGAAGAGCGAAGGGCTCTCTTTGATGAGGCGGTGGGAATTGTTAAGTTCAAAAGGAGAAAGGACATTTCCCAGAAAAAGCTGGAAGAAGAGCAGGCCAATATGGAGCGTATCCAAGACATTCTTTCTGAGCTGGAAAAGCAGCTGGCTCCATTGGAGAGACAGTCCGGAAAGGCAAAGAATTATCTGCAGCTTAGAGATAAGCTCTTACTTTATGAAGCCAATCTTTTCCTTCTGGAAATGAAGGAGGCGGAGAAGGGCTTAGAGGAATTAGCGGAAAAAATTGAGAATTTAAGCTATTTTCAAAAGGAAGAGGAAGAGAAACAGAATCGTTTAACCCAAGCTTTTTTAGCAATGGAAAGGGAGGGGGACGCCTTAGAGGCGGAGGAACAGAGGATTCGACAGCGGGAAGAAGAGTATCTGTCGGAAAAGTCGGAGATAGAACGCCGGATTTCTCAGCTTCGAGAGGATATTTCCGGAAAAGAAAGCAGTAAAAAGCATTTTCAGGATCAAATTGAAAAGCTAAAGGAAGAAAGTAGCCGGCTTCTTGGAAAGATGGAGGATTTGGCGGCTACTTTATTTGCTATGCAGGAGCAGTTTAGCTCTTTGCTCCCTTTTAGTAAGGACAAGTCAGAAGTTCAGCTGGATGTGGATTTTATTCGTTCCACCATTAAGGAAGCGGAAAGGACCATTCAAAACTGCTTCGGGAATAACTTTGCTTTTGAAGAGGCTCCAAAGCTGTCTAAGGGCGAGGAAGAAAATCTTGGAGAGCAGTTTTTAGCCTTTCAGGAAAAAGAGGAGGAGCTGAAAAAAGCCAAGGAAGCATTTCAGTCTTTACTGCAAACAATGCAGGGACTTTCCCGGGAATTGCAGGAGAAAAGACAGGAGCTGGAGGCGGAGAAGACACGTCTTGCTGTTTCGGAAAGAGCGGTGGAAAACCAAAGCCTTCGTTTGGACAATCTGGAAAATCTTGCAGAACGTTATGAGGGCTTTGGAAATGCGGTTCGCTTCTGCATGAGAGAAAAGGATAGAGAAAAAGGTCTTATCGGTGTTGTAGCGGAGCTGATATCCGTTCCCAAAGACTACGAGCTGGCACTGGAAACGGTTCTTGGTTCCGGTTTGCAACAATTGGTTTGTGAAGATGAAGGCACTGCAAAGCGATTGATTGAAAAGTTAAAAAGGGAGAAGCAGGGTAGAGCCAGTTTTCTTCCCTTACCTTCCCTTCGGAAAAACA
>CAUUUY010000143.1:0-5188 GCA_963548305.1 uncultured Oribacterium sp. | reverse complement strand
CTGATTTGGGCATTAGCAATGATAGTGTTCTGGTTTTTTACCAGTGGAAGTGATGCTATGGGCTACAGTCTGATGTACCTTTGGATTATCCTTCCGGTAACAACATTTGTTGAGTCCGTGCTGATTGGGAAAAATGACTTTTTTGGAAAAGGAAAATGGGGATCTACCCTTTTCTTTGGCCTAATGTATATGCTTGCTGAATATGGTACATTTAAAATGGCAAACAATATTGCTTTCAACAAGCTGAATGCCCCGGATTTCGGAATGATTGTAGCCGGAGTGATAATCTCTGCAATCGGTATCTTGCTGGGTTCGTTGTGGAAGAAAAAAATACCATCATTAAGGAGGTACTTCCTTGCGCTATATCCTTTTCCTTCGAGCTGTCAATGTGGGTGGGAAAAATAAAGTTTCTATGACGGATTTAAAAGCCTTATTGGAAAATGCAGGTTTTGAAAATCTTGATTCCTATATCAACAGTGGCAACCTGTTTTTCAGTAGTGCGGAAAGTCGTGAGGCTTGTATCTTAAAGATAAGAAAAGTCTTAGATAGAAACTATGACTTTTCGATCCCCTTTGCTTTACTTACGAAAGAGGAGTATCTGGAAGAACAGGCGGAATTACCGGATTGGTGGGAAGAGAAGCTTGCAAGAAGAGATGTTTTGTTTTTTTCCTGTGGTATGAATAAATCCGATATTCTTAACTTTATAGAGAAATCCACATTTTACAATGAGAAAGTATATGTCGGGAAACAGGCAGTATTTTGGGGGAAAATAGATGAGACGGAATATCTAAAAACCACCTACCATAAAAAACTCATGAAGCAGGATTTCTACAAGCAAATTACGATTCGAAACGGAAATACCTTTAATAAGATTGCAGAAATTTTGAGGAGCTCAGAATGAAAACAATAAAGCTAATAGGAAAAAACATGGGAGTTATAGTGCTTTCTATACTGGTGCTAATAATCGGTGCTATTGCGGAAAGTTTAGTGCAAGAATGTTTTTTCAATCAGTATTTGCGCCTTGTCATACCGGCTTTTGTAAGGATTGCGGTTACCGTTGTCCTTGCTCGTTTTGTATCGTCGAAGCTACTAAAAATGAGTGCAAAGGAGCTGGGGTTAAAACTCAAAAAGATGGATGTTAAGTTGTTCCTTATCTCTATAGCCCTACCGCTTACCGTTCTGTTTTTTTATGCGTATATACTGCCAAGTAAAGCTTACATTGCAAAACCGGGAAGCTTTTGGATATCTTTGATAAGAGGGATATTTAGTTTTGGGATTACTGCAGGAATCTGCGAGGAGCTGGTTTTCAGGGGCATGATTTTTCGATACATGCAGAGAACCTTAGGATTAAAAGCTGCAGTGATTCTACCTTCTCTTTTATTTGCCTGTGCTCATATCATGAATATGGAAAGCTTTAATCTTACGGATCTGGTACTTTTAATCTTAGCTGGTTCATCGGTTGCAGTTATGTTTACCCTATTTGCATTAAAATCAGATTCAATCTATCCGGGGGCATTTGCCCATGCAGCCTGGAATACCCTTATCATCGGCGGCATTTTCGGAATAGGGGATACGGTAAATGGTATGGCTAACGATTCCTATTTCATCATTCCCATACAGTCTGCAAATAAGCTACTTACAGGCGGTAATTTCGGTGTGGAAGCAGCCCTTCCGGCGATTATTGGATATATTGCGGTTGCTTTGATGATAGGATTTTTAGTAAAGAAGGAATTTAAAAAATACGCACACATAATCTAAATGTGTGCGTATTTTTTTGATTATTTTGAGATAATGAGTATAATAAAAATCAGATACATAGAAGAATATTGTGTGTTTGATATTTTGCGAAGCAGGTATATTGATGGATATTCAAAATCAAGTTAAAAATATAATCATTCAACAAGGCGGAATAGCCAAATCGGCTGATTTTGTTGCTGCAGGTATTTCCGCTGTTCAAGTAGTATCTTTGTGCAATGTGGGCTTTCTTGAACGTGTTCGTCATGGGTATTACAGCCTTGCCGAACATGATACCGCTTCAGAAGAGCAGTTGCTTGCCAAACTTTTTCCAAAGGGAATTGTTTGTGTCGACTCGGCACTCTTTCATTACGGATACAGCGATTTTGCTCCTCGTAAATGGTCGATTGCCGTTCCGCGCTCTATGTCACGAACAAAGCTCGAAGACAACATTCTTCCCTTGCAGGTATATTATGTTCAGCAGGACATTTACGAGCTTGGCAAAATAAACGATACTTTTAATGGAGTAATGCTGGCAGTATATGACCGTGAACGAACGCTCTGTGACTGTTTCAAATATCGCTCAAGGCTTGATACAGAGACTTTTAACAAAGCGCTTAATGCATATGCAAATGATCCGGGAAAAAATCTGCAGAATCTTTCGATATACGCAAAGAGCTTGCATGTGTATAAAAAAGTGACAGAACTAATGGAGGTGTTGCTGAATGGCTGATATTGCCACATCCGTGCTCGCACGACTCAAAAATAAAGCTGCTGAAAGCGGCAGAAGCTATCAGCTCTGCCTGCAACTCTTCTGTCAGGAGGAGTTTCTGCGCAGACTGGAAAAGTCCGAATATGCAGAAAACCTTGTATTAAAAGGTGGTCTGTTCATCTATTCCCTCACGGACTTTGATAGCCGTGTTACCTTTGATGTTGATTTCTTGCTCAGGAGGATACCGAACACACCGGAACAACTTAAGGCCATATTGGAAGAAATCATAGCGACAGACACCGGCAACGATTTCATTACCTTTGAAATCAAGAATGTGGCTCCCATTGCGGTGGCAAAGAAATATGCCGGAATCGGCGCTTCCCTTTTGGCGAAGATCAAGAATACGAAAACTCCTTTTAGTATAGACTTCGGTGTCGGTGATGTAATCGTGCCGAAGCAGGAAAAACGAAAGATACCGACGCAACTTGACGATTTTAACGCCCCAATGGTCAACACGTATTCTTTGGAAACCACGGTTGCGGAAAAGCTTGACGCTATCCTTTCTCTGATGGAATTCTCCAGCCGGATGAAGGACTATTACGATCTTTATTACCTCGCCAATAAGTTTGATTTCGATGGCGCAACGCTGACGAAAGCACTGAATAAGACCTTTAAAAATCGTGAGCATCACTTTACGGTGGAGCAGTTCGAGCAGATTATGACCTTCGGTAGCGACGACGCTATGCAGAAAAAGTGGAAAGCCTTCTGTCGAAAGATTGATACAAAGACCGATGATTTTATTACGGTGCTGAAAACGATAAGAAAATTCTTGTCAGAGCCATACAATGCAGCGGTAGAGAATAAAGAATTTGTTGAAACTTGGTCTGCTTCCAATGGAAAGTGGAATTCAAACTGACTTTTCGGGAATAGGAAAATGGGTGTTTACCCTTTTCTTTAGCGCAATGTATAAGGTGGTTGAATATAGCCGTTTTATTCTTCAAAGCTTCCAGCCATATACTTGCGTCCCCAGTCCCGCATGGAATGGATAATGTCTGTAAGGGTTTTTCCTCTCTCCGTAAGGGAATATTCGGTTTTGGGCGGAACCACAGGGTAGACTTTCCTATGGATTATTCCGTCATGTTCTAATTCCTTAAGTTGCTGTGTCAACATTTTGGCAGTGGCTTGAGGAATATATTTTTGTAGCTCATTATATCGCAAGGTTCCATCGTGGATGAGATGGCAAAGGATAATCATTTTGTACTTTCCGCCAATCTGAGAGAGCGTTGCCTCTACGGGACAATGAAACAATTTTTCTGAATTTGAAATTTTATTTGTCATTTTTTTGCTCCAAATTCTTCCGGAAATTCGTAGAAAAAGTCAATAAAATCAAGACTTTATCATGGTTTCTAAAAAGTAAGTATATTACTGAAAAGTGAGTATCTAACTAAAAAGTGCGTTCTTGCTAAAAATATACTAACTGTTTAGGATGACATAATCAAGTTGGTAAGAAAAAAATTATATCCAACAGAGATGAACGCATAGAACAGAACAAAATATAGTAGGAAGAAGAAAGGGAGAAAATCATGGATTTTATAACACTGGCAAAGAGTCGTTATTCTGTTCGCAATTATAGCGAGAGGCAGATAGAAAAAGATAAGCTGGATAAGATTTTAGAGGCGGCGCATATCGCACCCAGTGCCAGAAACAAGCAGTCTGCTAGAATTTATGTTGTGCAAAGTACAGAAGGAATTGAAAAGCTTCGTTCCCTTACCAGATGTGCGTACAATGCGCCAACGATTCTGATGATTGGCTATGAGGAGTCCGAGCAATATCGGAATGAAATGGAAGAGGGAATTTTATCCGGTCAGCAGGATGCCTCCATTGTGGCTGATCATATGATGCTTGAGGCGGCAGAGCTGGGACTAGGCTCTGTATGGGTGGATGGGTTCCCAAATACCAAGACAGCAAAAGCATTTCATTTGCCAAAGTCTGTAAAGCTGGTATGCCTGATGCCTTTAGGCTATGCTGCGGATGATGCAATGCCGGCACCGATGCATGAGAAGTATAGACCGATTGAAGAAATGGTGAAGATGCTATAGAGAAGAAATCCAACAGAAGGCTTGTGTATGAAAATGGAGTGATTTTTAGACATCCGGAAAATAATCTGAAAATATCTCAAACAAAACAAGACTTTATATGGCGACTAATCTAAAATGAGACTTTAGATTAGTCGCTATTTAGTATAGTATTGAGAATAGAAGGACGCAGATCAAATAATTGCATGACTGCACACTATAGAATAGACAGAAATGGCTTTAGTGAATAGATTGGAAAAGATATGAAAAAAATCAGTAAAAGCATGAAAATCAGTATCATTTTGGGCGTCTTTTTTGGCCTTTTTCTACTCTTTGTTAAACTATGGTTTCAGCTTAGTGTAGAAGAAATGATTCGACTTGATGTTTTTTCTTCAATAGCATTCGTGTTAATCAGTGTTATCATAAATATCTCCTATAATTTATTTTATGGAAGGAAAATTAACGCCCTAATGCCCTTACTCGCTGAAGCAAAGTATGATGAATATTTGGACAAGATAACAGCGATTCGAGATAAGGTAAAATCCAAGCATCTTAGGGCTATTGCGGAGCTGAATCGTACTGCGGCATTAACAGGGAAAAAAGAATATGGTACAGCAGTGGAAATTCTAAAGGAATTGGAGCCGAGGGTAAAGAAAATGCCTTCTGT
>CAUUUY010000142.1:0-5199 GCA_963548305.1 uncultured Oribacterium sp. | reverse complement strand
GCGAAGTTAGCGAGAGCGTGCCACGATTACAGACCTATTATGCATTGGAGCGTATTTCTTCAATAGTTACCGTCCATCCCTTCGTAGGGGCGAGGTTAGCGACAGCGTGTCCCGTTTTCATCCCTATACTGCATCGAAGCATCCCTATTTATCTTCCAGAATGATACTGTAGCAAAAGCTCTTCGCTTCATCCGGTCCCAGGGCGATGCGATCTTTCATGGAGCATAGCTCCTCCATTACGCCTTCTCTTCCGGGGAGGCTTGTCCATGGCTCTACGCAGAGGAAGGGTGTCTTCTCTCCATAGGGCTGCCAGAGGGCGATGTAGGGATAGTCCTCATAAAGGAAACGAAGGGATACCGGCTCGTCATCACTTCCCAGCACCAGTTCTCCTCCGCTGTGCGCCAGCACCACCGCGTCATTTCGGAACAGGACAGTTTCCAGAGGCAGGCGACCATTTACCAAAGCGAAATTCTCCCGTTCCTCCAAAGTCAGTAAGTCTTTTGAAAAACGAACCTTCTCCATCATGGCTTCCTGCTTAGGGAAGTGAATGGCGTAATCACTTATTGCCTGCTTCTTGGAAAAGGGGAGGTAGAAGCCGGGATGTCCTCCCAGCGCAAAATACATTACCTCTATGCCCAGATTCTCCACTCTGGAGCAAACATCCAAACGATTGTCCTTTACCCGGTAGCTTTGCTGTAAACGGAAGGAAAAGGGGTAAATCTTTCTGGATTCCGCACTATCCCGAAATTCCAAGGTGCAGGAGTCCTCTTCCTGATCTACGATACGAGCCTGCATGGAGCGTAAAAAGCCATGCACGTCCATGGGGTATTTCTCTCCATTGTAATAATAGGCTTTTTGAAAAAGACGTCCGATAAAGGGGAAAAGAAGCGGGGAACGCTCTTTCCAATACTTTGCATCTCCCTGCCATAAGCACTCTCTGTTTCGTTTTTTGTCGAACACGGACTGTAATTCCGCTTCCCGGTTAATCTCCACCTGCAACAGGGCGGACTCAATCTTTATCATGTCTTTTCCCTCCTTTAAACGGAACAGCTCCCTCTGTTCCTGCACCGACTTTTCCCGATGCCTCTGTAATTATTTCTGTCGTTACTTCTGTCAATATTTCTGCCTACAATCTTGCCTTGCAAAATTCCTTTGCAATCCTGCATGCCCTAGAAACTCAGAATACAGGAGCGCTTGCAAGATGCATACTCTATTTATGCTCTAGTTATGCTTTCTTCCGGTTTCTGGTATGTCGGTCAATGATGGCCTGCTGCTCCTTGGTCAAATGAAATTCCTGTCCCATATGATCCAGCTCTTCATGGCCAACATGATCACATTTTCCGGATTTCGCATAACTGCAATATGCGCAAGAACCATTTTCCCGGTGCTCCTTTCGCAAAGCCCGAATGATGGCAACTACAATTAACGCCACAATGGCCAGTACGATAACGTTTCCCATTTTGCTTCCTTTCTTTAGTAAATGATAAACCGCTATACTAACACGGATTAACAACTGAAACTGATGCCCAAAGATAAAATGTCTGCTACAAAAACTGCTTTATCTCCCCGGCTGTTTAATACCACAACGTTTTTACAAACCCGGCAGTTTACTATATAAAGCTATACTGAATAAGACAGTTCGTAAAACGAACTTACTTACTATATTATAGCAAAACCGTCATTTTCCAAAGGTTTATTCTAAAAATTAATATTCTTTAGGATTTCTTCAAAAAAACCTGGCTTTGGGGCTATCTCTTTTCGACTATCTCTTTTCCTTATCTATCGCAAAGGACAGTATAAAACGGCCAAATACACAGTAAAATGTCTCAGGCTTCACCTTTGCCACTTTCTAAGTAGGAGAAATGAAAAAGAGCCCTGCAAGGCAGGAGCTCCTTTCCAAGCTCATTCCGTTTTCCGGAATACATTCATAAAAATCTTTATGCCATGGCCTTCTCCACTGCCAGCTCTTCGGAATCGGAAAGAGTTGCCGCTTCCTTGTAAGGTCTGAACAAGCCCCAAAGTCCTGCAAGAATCAGGATAAGGGCAACGATGGTGAATGGGTTAAAGGCAACCTCACCGTATACCAAACCGCCTACCTGATAAATAACCAGAGATACACAGTAAGCCAGGAAGCACTCCCAAGCAATAGCGAAGATGGTCCATCTACCGTTGTTCATCTCTCTCTTGATAGCACCGATAGCTGCAAAGCAAGGTGCGCAGAGAAGGTTGAAAGCAAGGAAGCTGTAGCCTGCTACGCCGCTGGCAAAGTATTCCTTAACCTGTGGCCAGATTGCCGTACTGTCATCTTTTAAATCTACGCTTCCCGCATAGTGGAAGAGGGTACCGAAGGTTCCTACTACGTTCTCCTTTGCGATAAGTCCGGTAAGAGCTGCCACAACAGCCTTCCACTTTCCCCATCCGAGAGGAGCAAAAAGCCAAGCCAAGGCATTACCAAAAGCTGCCAGGATAGAGTTATCCATATCTTCCTCAGGAAGATACTGTAAGCTAAAGTTAAAACGGGATAAGAACCATACCAGAATGGTTGCCAGAAGGATAACGGTTCCCGCCTTCTTCACGAAGGACATTCCTCTTTCTCCTACACTCTTTAAAATATCAATCGGTCTTGGCATGTGGTATGCAGGAAGCTCCATAACGAATGGTGCCGGCTTTCCGGCAAACATCTTGGTCTTCTTTAATACGATTCCGGAGAATACGATAGCACAGATTCCTAAGAAATATGCACTCCAGCCTACCCAAGCAGAGTTGTCAAACATTGCACCTGCTAAAAGAGCAATAATGGGAAGCTTTGCGGAACAAGGAATGAAGGTGGTAGTCATAATGGTCATACGACGATCTCTATCATTCTCTACGGTACGGGATCCCATAACACCGGGAACACCGCAACCGGTACCGATCAACATGGGGATGAAGGACTTTCCGGAAAGACCGAACTTACGGAAAATTCTATCCATGATGAAAGCAACTCTGGCCATGTATCCGCAGCCCTCCAGGAAAGCAAGGAAGAGGAAGAAGGTCAGCATCTGGGGTAAGAATCCGATTACCGCACCCATACCGGCAATGATTCCATCGATTACAAGACCCTGAATAGCCTCACTTACATTCATCGCTTCCAACGCGGAGGTAGCAAGGCCCGGGATAGATGGAACGTCCACCAGACCGAAGAAAGACCATGGATCGGAACCGAACAGAACGTCATTTACCCAGTCGGTCATTGCAGTTCCAATGGTAGAAATAGAAATGTAGTACACCAGGAACATCGCTGCGGCGAAGATGGGGATTGCCAGGAAACGGTTGGTTACGATGGCGTCAATCTTATCGGAAACGGTAAGTCCCTTCTGGGCTCTCTTTACATAAGCCGCATCGATAATGCTCTGAATGTAGTTGTATCGCTCATTGGTGATAATACTCTCGGAATCATCATCCTCCGCCTTCTCTACAGCGGCAATGATACTCTCCACATCTAAGTTCTTCGCTTTCTCCGGCATTTCATTACGAATCTTATCATCTCTTTCGAAAAGCTTGATGGCGAAGAAACGCTTCTGGCTCTCCGGTACATTGCCCTCTAAAAGATTTTCAATGGAGTTGATCGCTCCTTCCACCTGCTCGGAGAACTTGTGCTGTACAATAGTGTCGTTCTTCCCATTGGCTTCCGTAACGGCTAGGGCAGAGGCCTCCGCAACACCCTTGTTTCTTAAAGCGGAAATGCTGACTACCTTACAGCCCATAGCCTTTCCCAGCTCTTCCAGATTCAGCACATCTCCGTTCTTCTCTACCACGTCCATCATATTGATGGCCATAACAACGGGGATGCCTAATTCCTTTAACTGGGTAGAAAGGTAAAGGTTTCTCTCTAAGTTGGTTCCGTCCACGATGTTTAAAATGGCATCCGGGCGGTTATTAATCAAATAATTTCTCGCAACCACTTCCTCCAGGGTATAAGGCGAAAGAGAATAAATTCCGGGAAGGTCTGCGATGACCACATCCTTGTGTCCCTTAAGCTTTCCTTCTTTCTTTTCTACAGTAACACCGGGCCAGTTTCCTACATACTGGTTGGAACCGGTGAGCTGATTAAACAATGTGGTTTTGCCGGCATTCGGGTTTCCGGCAAGTGCGATGGTAATGGCCATGTCTCTCCTCCTAGTTCTTTAATTCTACTTCAATCATCTCGGCATCTGCTTTACGAACGGATAATTCATATCCCCGCACGGTAAGCTCCAAAGGATCTCCCAATGGCGCCACCTTACGAACAAAAAGCTCCGCCCCCTTGGTGAGACCCATGTCCATAATTCTTCTCTTTACAGCGCCCTCGCCTGATAGTTTCTTTACGACAGCACTCTGTCCCGGTTTTAAATCTTTCAGTGTCATTTTGTCCTCCACCTTCTCTCGCTGGTAAAACTCTCTAAATTCCTCTCTTCCAATCTTCTCCGGCATACGCCCCATAACTTTCGAAGAGAAAAATTCTTAGATCCTTTTAGGTTTCATTCTATACCTTTACACCATGATTTTGTTCGCCATCTCTTTACTGATGGCTACCCTGGCATCCTTAACCTTCACAATGACATTGCCCATAGAGGTGGAAATCACGGTAACCTCTCCCCCTACTACAAAGCCCAGGTCGCTAAGATGCTGCTTCACTTCACTGCTTCCACTAATCTTCTGAATAATCTGTGGAACCCCGGTTCCTGCTAATGTTAATGGCATAGTCCCTCCTTCCGCTGTAAATACTTTTTCTTTCTTAGTTTCAAGATTCTAGTTGTTTTTGAAAAAGCCTAACACAGCCAGTCTATACAGCACGAATCTGCCTAATTAAATTAGCACCGTCTAACTATAAAGTCAAGATTTTGTAAGAATTAATTAGCTCTGAGTAGGATTGTATTTAATTAAAATATGAAATTCCGGATATTTAATGATGGCAATGTCAAAAATTTCTCCACAAAAGCTTGCTGTAGGAGAATTCAGACTTATAGGGCAAAAGCTGTTGATGACACCCCCCATCGGCACATCCCAAAAAGGACTGTAAAAAAAACAAAAAGCTTTTCCATACAACGAGATATCGCACACTACGCGTGCGATACTCGTTAAGAATAAGGCCTGAAACAGGGTAATCTTAGATTGCTCCTGTTTCAGGCCTTATTGCCAAAAACTTATTTCTTCGCTTACGCTTTAATCTTCTGATCC
>CAUUUY010000141.1:0-5212 GCA_963548305.1 uncultured Oribacterium sp. | reverse complement strand
GAGCACTCGGCTCATAACCGATCGGTCCAGGGTTCGAGTCCCTGCGGTTCCATGCAGAACAATGCATTGCATTGTTCTTTTTTTTATTCATAACGAGTATCGTGCGCAAAGCGTGCGATATCTCGTTTATCCGGTTAATCTTATGGACTCGGTTTATCTTATAGCTCATATAGTGATTGATTTTATAGTGATTGATTTTATAGTGCTTAAATCGATAAAGAATGAACCTCTAAAAACTATAGAGATAATGCATGAGGAAAAAATGAAGAGATGAATTATTAGCACTTATACTTGATGAGTGCTAATAATTGTGCTATACTAGTTTTGTTTGTTACTCCGAAAGAGATATAGGAGACATAAGGTTTATCTAATTAAATTTTATATAGTAGAAGAGAGGTATTTTTATGGAAAAAAAGGGATCTTTATCAATTCATAGTGAGAATATTTTTCCCATTATCAAGAAATGGATGTATAGCGATCAGGACATTTTTGTTCGTGAGCAGATTTCCAATGCTACCGATGCGGTAACCAAGCTGGAAAAGCTGGCCTTGATTTCCGAATGGGAGAAGCCGGCAGACTATAAAGGCCGGGTAAGCGTTATTGTGAATCCTGATGCAAAAACCATTTGCTTCAAGGACAACGGTATCGGTATGACGGAGGAAGAAGTAGAAAAGTATATTACCCAGATTGCTTTTTCCGGTGCAGCGGATTTTATTGAAAAGTATAAAGATAAAGCCAACAGTGATCAGATTATCGGACATTTTGGCCTTGGCTTTTACTCTGCATTTATGGTGGCGGATCGGGTGGAAATCGAAACCCTTTCCTATAGAAAGGATGCGAAGCCTGTTCATTGGTCCTGCGATGACGGTACGGACTACAGCATGACGGAGGGTAGTAAGTCTTCTCACGGTACGGAGATTACCCTTCATTTGAATAATGACTGCTTAAAGTATGCCAATGAATGGGAAATGCGTTCCATTATTGAAAAGTATTGTTCTTTTATGCCTGTTGAAATTTACCTGGAGAAGCTTCCTAAGGACAGCCAGGAAATTTTGGCCTCTGAAAAGCTTCCCGGAGATGTTGTTTTGGAAGAGATTCCGGAGAAGGTAGAAAAGGACGAGAAGGGGGAGGAGAAAAAAACGGAGGCAAGGCTGAAGATTGAAAAGCGCCCGGTACTCCTGAATGAAATCCATCCGCTTTGGGGAGAGTCTCCGTCTACTGTGACAAAAGAGCAGTATCTGTACTTTTATCGTAAGACCTTCCATGATTATAAGGAGCCTTTGTTCTGGATTCATTTAAATATGGATTATCCCTATCATTTAAAGGGAATTCTGTATTTCCCAAAGATTAATTCGGAGTATGAATCCATCGAGGGAACTATCAAGCTTTATAACAATCAAGTCTTTATTGCGGATAACATTAAAGAGGTCATTCCCGAGTATCTGCTTCTTTTAAAGGGTGTAATTGACTGCCCGGATCTTCCGTTGAATGTATCTCGTTCTCAGCTGCAAAATGACGGGTTTGTCAAGAAGATTTCCGATTACATTACGAAAAAGGTAGCTGAGAAGCTTTCCGGTTTATGCAAGACGGATCGGGAGAATTATGAGAAGTATTGGGACGATATTTCTCCCTTTATCAAGTACGGTATTCTTAGAGATGAGAAATTTGCAGAGAAAATGAAGGACTATATCCTGTTTAAGGATCTGGAGGATAAGTATCTGACTTTGCCGGAGCTTAAAGAGAAGAAGGACGATGCAGAAGGAGCTTCCGAGAATGCCGAGAATAAGAGTTCTGAAGAGAGTCAGCAGAAAGATAAGCAGGCTTCCGATGAAAATACAAAGGAAAGCGGCTCAGAGACACAGTCCGGGGATGGGGAAAAGCAGGAGGAAAAGGTCCAAAGAGTCTACTATGTTTCCGATGCCTTGGCCCAGAGTCAGTATATTCGCATTTTTAAAGAGCATAAGAAGGAAGCAGTATATCTTACGGAAAGAATCGATTCCGCCTTTATTACTGAATTAGAGGCGAAAAATGAAGGGCTTCGTTTCCAAAGAATCGATGCGGACTTCCAGGAGGCTATGCAGGAGAAGCTTTCCGAGGAGGAACAGAAAAATCTTCAGAGCCTTTCGGAAAAACTGGAAAAGAGCTTCCAAAAGAATCTTGCTAAGGATAAGCTGAAGATTAAACTGGAAAGACTGCTTTCAAATACACCGGCTGCACTACTGTCTATTTCCGAGGAATCCAGAAGAATGCAGGAGATGATGAAAATGTATGCCATTTCCGGCATGCCCATGGGAGAGCTTCCACTGGAGGAGAGTCTGGTATTAAATGAAAAGCATCCTTTAGTGGATTATCTTCTAAAGCATGAGGGGCTTTTGGAAACAGAGGAAGGAAAGCTTCTTGAAGAGCAGATTTACGATCTTGCCCGCATTCAAAATGCCAGCTTAAACGGAGAAGAAATGAAGCAGTTTGTAGATCGCTCCGAAAAGCTTCTTTTACAGTTTGTAGAGGAGAAAAAGGCGTAAAAGATGTGTATTCTTGCCTATATATTGTAAATTTGTAAAAATTGATAGAAACTCGCGGAAAATACTTATTTTTCCGCGAGTTTTTGCTAATAGTCAAAATAAGAGAATTTATGTTATAAATATAACGATGCAAAAGTAGGAGTTTTTTAGGAGTAGAGGAGTAGTATGAAAAACGAGAAATTTTTATCTTACTTGGTGATTTTCGCCGGTATTCTCTGCGCTGTGATTTTAGGGATTCGTTCTTGGAATACAGAACAGGCAAGAAAGGTGGATGCTCCGGATACGGCAAAGACACAGAAGGTTACAGTAGCCGGTTTCGGAGGAGACATGACATTGGAGGTCACCGCAGATGCGGATAAACTGTATGGGGTAAATGTCTTAAGCAATTCTGAAACCCAGGGTATCGGAAGTAAAGCAGTGGAAGCTCTTCCGGCTTTAATGGTGGAACAGCAAAGCTTTAACGTGGACGGTATTGCCGGGGCAACCGTATCCAGCACGGCTCTCCGTACCGGTGTAGAGCAGGCGATTAAGGAAATGGGCTTCTCTACAGATAAGTTTAGTACTCCCAGCGGTGGAAGCAGCACAGCAGAGCCGGAGAAGGACCAGAATCTGGAAGCGGATGTGGTAGTCATCGGTGCCGGCGGGGCAGGAATGATTTCCGCTATTACCGCAGCGGATTTGGGAAAATCTGTTGTGATTTTGGAAAGTCAGGCCATGGTGGGAGGAAACTCTATCCGTGCAACCGGAGGAATGAATGCTGCTGCGACCCAGTGGCAGAACGAGAATCCCTTTGAAGAAGGAGCAGGAGTAGAGAAAACTCTGGCGACTGCTGCGGAAAAGTACAGTGACAATGAAACCATTACCGCCTTAGCGGCAAAGGTAAAGGAACAATACGCCGCTTATCAGGCCAATCCGGAAGGATATTTTGATTCCGTAGAGTTGATGGAATTGGATACCATGGTGGGAGGAAAAGGCAAGAACAATCCTACTTTGGTCAAGGTATTGGCCGAACAATCCGGTCCGGCTATTGATTATCTGGAAAAATTAGGAATGACCATTCATAATGTAGGTTCCTTTGGAGGAGCTTCCGTAAAGAGAATTCATCGTCCTGTGGATGAAAATGGAAAGGTTATTGCGGTAGGTTCTTACATGATTCCTATTTTAGATGAGAATCTGAAAAAACGGGATAAGATTACCTTACTGACTTCCGTAACTGCGGAAGAAATTACCAAGTCAGAGGATGGAAAGATTTCCGGTGTAAAGGCCAAGGGCAGCTCCGGCAATTCCGTAGAGGTTAAAGCTCCTGTGGTTATTGTAGCTACCGGCGGTTTTGCAGCTAATAAGGAGATGGTGGAAAAGTACCAGCCAAGCTTAAAGGGCTATATGTCCACAAATGCACCCGGTGCTTTGGGACAGGGAATCACCATGGCGGAAGCTGTTGGAGCGGACACCGTAGATATGGATCAGATTCAGATTCATCCGACTGTTACTACTACGGATGCCCACCTGATTACAGAGGGATTAAGAGGAGACGGTGCTATTCTGGTGAATCAGGAAGGTCTTCGTTTTACCGACGAGGTAGGAACCAGAGATGCGGTATCCAAGGCAGAGATTGAGCAGACCAATTCTCAGGTATACCTGGTGCTTGATAATAAGATGGTGGAGAAATCCGCAGTCATTCAGGGCTATATTAAGTCCGGATATACTGTGACCGGTGAAGATGCCAAGAGCCTTGCCAAGGCTATGGGGGTTCCTGAGGATGCCTTAGAAAAGACCATTACTGAGTGGAACGAAAGTGTAGCAAAGAAAGAAGATACTGCCTTTGGCAGAACCAGCTTTGCGGACCCACTGGATACGGCACCTTTCTATGCTATTAAGGTAACTCCCGGCGTACATCACACCATGGGAGGACTTCGCATCAATGAAGTCACCGAGGTTTTGGACAAGAACGGCAATGCAATTCCCGGACTTTTTGCGGCAGGAGAAGTTACCGGAGGAGTACATGGGGCTAACCGTTTAGGCGGAAATGCTGTTGCAGACTTTACTGTCTTTGGAAAAATTGCAGGAGAATCCGCAGCAAAATTCCAGGGCTAATAGAAAATTTCCCTAATGCATCGATACTTTCCGGAAAATACATTGATGCAGGGATAGGAAAAAGAGGCTAAAGAACTTATTCTTTGGCCTTTTTTTGTCGTCATATTGTGTAGGAAATCATGGGGACTGTAAAAAGAAAGTAAGGAAAGCGGACTTGCGAAATCGATAAAAATGAGATAGAATAAGGCAAGTTTTGAGAGGGACGTGTTTTTTATGAATAATGAGATGAACCATACCCAGATTATTAAACCGGTGCAGAACAGTTTGGCGGCATCAGAGGTATTAAAGGAAGTTTATACAGCGTTGACAGAGAAGGGCTATAACCCTATTAATCAGATAGTGGGGTACATTATGTCCGGAGATCCTACCTATATTACCAGCTATAAGGGGGCCAGAAGCCTGATTAATAAGGTAGAGCGGGATGAACTCCTGGAAGAGTTGATGCGGAATTATGTAGAGAGTAAATTAAAAAAGTCATAAGCTTTTTTGGTCTGTCTGGAGTTCCGGAGAGACCTTTTCTTCAGTTTCAGTAGGAGTAGTATGCGGATTTTGGCATTAGATTACGGATCCAAAACAGTGGGGCTCGCCATCACTGA
>CAUUUY010000140.1:0-5218 GCA_963548305.1 uncultured Oribacterium sp. | reverse complement strand
TTTAACCCGTTAGAAACGTGCGCCGCTAGGCGCACAAGCAAAGTGAGCAGTGGTTAACAGAAACCACTGCTCAGTCAGGCGAAGCTAGCGAGAGCGTGCCCCGTTTCAGGCCTATATTGCTTAGAAAATTTTATTTGATTTTTTACAACTCTGTTTTTTGTCTTCGTTTTACGATTTACAAACTGCTTAGGTAAGAGGACTGAGTATTCATCTTACTGATTAACTTCTCCAGCTGGGAGAACTGCTTGATATAACGATCCTGCTGATTGCTGAGCATGGTCTTCAGCTTTTCAACCACTTCGGAGTTTTCCTTTAACTTTCCGTAAATTACGGAAGAGGTGTTGGAAAGGGTAACCTTGTTGGAGCCGGCTTCTTTAATCAACTCTCCGTAAGATCCGCCGTTTCTGGATGCATAACGGGTAGCGTAACGAGAAACCGTAGTCTCTACAATCTTTGCCATTCCCTTGGAACCGTTGTGTCCCATCATAACCTTGGCAACCTTCTCCGGTTCTGTTTCCATAGCCTGTTTGAACTTTGTCTCATCAAAGCTAAGCTTTCCGCCGTCAAAAGCATCTGTAGAAAGGGATAAGCCCATCTTTTCCATATCCTGATAATCCAGCCCTGCAACCTTTAAGTCGGACATCATCTGTGTCATAACACTCTGTAAAGAATCGCTGAAGTTTCTGATGGAGCTTTCTCCGTAAAGAATTCCTTCCTTCGCCTTCTTTTCCCAGTTCTCAACGGATTTTTCACTCATTTGGTTCTTCTGTGCTTCCGTCAAAGGATCATATCCGCTGGTACGTCTGGTTTTCACGTGAGTATTTACAGAGCTTACCAATTCATTGAACTTCTCTACAAACTTCTTCATGGTTTTAGTAGCCTTGTCCACGTCCGCCTTGGCAGTAAAGCTGACTTCCTTGGAGCTGTCAAACTTATAGGAACCATCCGGCTTGGTTACCGCATTTCCGGAAGCATCCAGCTCTACACCGAACTTACCGCTGGCAGTAATCTTTACACCGTCAATGTTAAAGGTGTTGCTGGAAGAAGTAACGGTTTCATTGATGCCGTTTCCGTAGTCAAAAACCATTTCCGCATCGGTACCGTGGTTAACCTGTCCTCCACCGCTTGCCGTTGCGCCAAAGAGCTTATCCTCAATGTCGTTGGCATTGTTTGCATCTCCCAAAGTAATGCTTCTTCCGGAACCGGTTTCGCTGTGAATCAACACGAAACGTCCGGAACCTTCCATATAGCTGGCTTTTACACCTGCATCGGAATCGTTGATTTTCTTCAACATATCCTGTACGGTGCTGTCTGAGGTAATTCCCTTAATTTCTTTACCGTTAATCTTGAACTTGGAAAGAGCCTCATCCAAGCCTGCTTTGTTTCCTACATAGTCGGAAAGTCCCAACTTGTCCAGATTATCCATGATAGAACTACTGGTGGTAACCTTATTGGAGGCATTCTTGCTGATTTGAAGGTTTGCTCTTACCTGCGCATCGGAGGAGCTTACGGAAACGGTATCCTTTCCGTTGGCACTGTTAAAGGTGATGCTTCCTGTAGAAGAATCCACTACAATCTTACCTGCACCGAAGGCATTGTTAAGATTTTGCTGAATAGCATCCTTTACCGCATCCAAACGATTCTGGTTATCACTGGCACTTGTACCGGTGTGAGCCGCCTCAATGCTTTGCTTTTGGGCATCTGTTAAAAGAGAAATCTCCTGACTTGTGCCACCGTAGCTGACAGTGAGCTTTTGATCCTTTAAGTAATCCAGCATACCGCCCTGCTTAACGGAAGAAGAAGTAAACTTTCCTTCTGTCTGGGCACTGCTGTTAAAGGCTGCAATCTTTACACCGTAGGCATCGGAACCTGTTCCGGTAGGAGCAGTTCCTGCTGCCGGAGCCTTATAACCCAAAGACTCTAACGCGGAAGATTCCGTCTTAATAACATACTGGGAGCTTCCACCGTTAATCTGGATATAGTCTTCGCCGGGATTGGAGCCCTGGTGATAGCTGAAGCTTAAAAACTCATTTTCCCCAAGCTTCACATTTCCCTGCTTAGCCGCCTTGTTCAAATCATCTACAAGCTTCTGCTTATCTCCGGTATAGTTGATTTCTACGGTCTTTCCGTCGTCATCCTTATAGCTTTCCGGAAATTTAAAGCTGGCCTTCTCCTGGAATACACCTGTGGTGGTGTAGTTACCAAGCTGTAAGGACTTTCCTACCAGGCTACTGGTTTTTACATTACCCACATTTGCCAAAGCATCTGCAGTAATTCCTGTCTTAATGGCGGAAGCGCTGCCCTTCACATCGGAAACAATGGACTCGGAGGTTGCCAGCTTGGTAACTGCCTTCACCTTCAAGTTCTTTGTCAAATCCGAATGTCCTGAAGCGGTAATAAACTTGGTTGCCGCAGCATCACCCTGTGGATTTACCACACTGGATTCATACAAATCCTGATTCTTGATGGAATCTGCAGAGGCGAAAGACAAAAAATCATCCTGTAATGCTATAGTCTTATCGGATAACTCACGAAAAGCATCTCTTTTCCATTCCATTCTTGTGGTCTCCTGTCTTGCTTTGGTAAGCTTAGACTGAGTACCCTTTGTTGCCTGTTCAATTAATGCGTCACGGTCAATTCCGGAGGACATTCCACCAAATCCACGGAGGGAGGTGTTCCCCAAACTGGATGTACCGGACGTTGAATTTGTTGATAAACCTGACATGATTCATCCTCTCTCTCTTTAGTTTATCGAGCTAGCAGGTCTTTTTGGAGAAAGTCCACGCCTTTAGAGAAAATGAAACTTTCCCTAAGAATCTTTCTCTCTCTGAAAAGCCATGGGAACGTCGGACTCCCTTCCACACCGTTCTTTCTGCTAACTTATCAATACCAATATCGGCGGTTTTCCGAGAGTTTATAAGGATAGAATAGCCAAGGGAAAGAGAAGAGAAATTTCTATACTTATCCACTGTATAGGTCTGAAATCAGGGCACGCTCCCGCTAACTTCGCCCACACAGCGGATACTAAGCTTCAAGCTTCGCTTTGCTCGCTTTCAGCAAGTACCGGCGGGGCTCAGATTGCCCTTCTTTCAGACCTATACAGTGGATAAGTTAACTGAACGCTACTTCTCTTACCTTCCTCTTGGATTCGAAAAGAGTCAGTAAGGTTCCACATCTCATGCACTCTCTTTACTTATCAACGATATATCGCATACCAAGCAAATAATAATCGTTAAAAATAAAATAGAAAGGTAAATCAAGGCAATCTCGTTAATTTATCACCCTCATGGAATCTAAAAAAGAGAAGCAAATTAGCAGAAATACAAATCTAAACCCGCTAATTTACTTCCCTCTTTTTTATTTTGTTCTATGGAAATTTGTTAGAAATTTCGTATTTTACTTCTTCGGATAGAAGCCGGAGGGCTCTTCCTTCAGGTTAATCAAAATATTCTTCATCTGGGTGTAGTGTTCCAGAATAACCTTATGGGTTTCTCTTCCCACACCGGAGGTCTTGTAGCCGCCGAAGGGAGCTCCTGCCGGAATGGCATTGTAGGTATTTACCCACATTCTTCCGGTTTCAATGGCTCTGGATACGCGGATAGCCCGGTTAATGTCTCTGGTCCATACTGCGCCGCCCAAGCCGAAGTCGGAGTCATTGGCCATGGCAATCACTTCTTCCTCTGTCTTAAACTTGATGATAACCGCCACCGGTCCAAAGATTTCTTCTCTTGCCGCCTTCATGCTGTTGTCTACATTCACTAATAGTGTAGGTCTGTAGAAAGCGCCCTTGGAAAGCTCTCCCTCATCAAAAACTCTTCCGCCGCAGGCAATCTTCGCACCGTCCTGTACTGCGATGTCCACGCAGGACTGAATCTTCTCTACCTGTCTGTCATTGACCTGGGAGCCCATCTGGGTATCCGGATCCAATGGATTTCCTACCTTCACCTTGTTGAACTGCTCTACCGCAGCCTCTACGAAGCGGTCGTAAATGTCCTCATGGACGAAAACACGGGAACCTGCACAGCAGACCTGTCCCTGATTAAAGAGGATACCAAGCTGTAAGCCGTCGATAGCCATATCAAAATCACAATCCGGGAAGAAGATGTTGGCAGACTTTCCTCCAAGCTCCAGGGTTGCCGGAATCAGCTTTTCCGCCGCAGCCTTTGCCACGCTGTAGCCCACCTCTGTAGAACCGGTGAAGGCCAGCTTTCTGAAGCCCTTATGCTCCAGCATATACTGTCCTGACTTGGAGCCTGCACCGGAGATAATGTTAATCACGCCCTTCGGTACAATATCCTTAATCAGCTTCATCAATTCCAATACGCTAAGAGGTGTGGCTGAGCTGGTCTTTAAAACGGTACAGCATCCGGAGGCCAGTACCGGTGCCAGCTTCCAAGCCGCCATCAGGAAGGGGAAGTTCCAGGGAACAATCTGTCCCACTACGCCGATGGGCTCCCGAATAATTAAGGAGAGGGTATTCTCATCAAAGAAGCTGGCGGAATCCTCCTCCGTACGGATAGCTCCCGCAAAATAACGGAAGTGGTCTGCCGCAAAGGGAACATCAATATTCATGGTTTCCCGGATGGGCTTTCCGTTATCCAAGCTCTCCACCTTTGCCAGATGCTCCTTATTTTTGTCAATCACATCTGCAATATCCAAAAGAATCTTGGAACGCTGAATTTTATCCAGCTTCTTCCAGCTGTCAAAGGCCTTCCATGCCGCATTTACTGCTCTATCCACATCTTCTCTGGTCGCCTCAGCCACCTTGGCCAACGCCTCTCCTGTAGCAGGAGAATAGGTGGTAAAGGTCGCCTTATCCGAACTCTCGCAAAACTCTCCATCAATAAACAATCCATACTGTTCCTGTAATCCGTATGCCATAAAAATTCCTTTCTTTGCTAACTGTACCGGTTTAAATGGGCTATTTCTTTTATATCCCATCTATTTACTGGGAATAATTGTATCATTATAAATACAAATAAAACAAGGACTTTCCTTTCGGAAAGCCCTTAAATAAATATAAATTGTTTATATAATTTTTTGAATCAATTTCGGGATTTTGTAGTAAGCATGAAACATCGGAAAATGTGTTAATTCCGCTTATTTCGCTTATCTCTAAACTGCTACCGAGAAAAGAAATCCTTACGCAATCCCCTGACTATTCTTCAGATTCTTTCTCTCCTCTGCATCGAACTTAGTAGTGTCTCTACCTCTATTC
>CAUUUY010000139.1:0-5242 GCA_963548305.1 uncultured Oribacterium sp. | reverse complement strand
TGAGGCGTTTTTTCTCCATGAAAATCTTTCGGGTCTCTCTCTGCTCCAAGTACCTGTGCCGTGGGAGCTGTTTCAGAAGTAAAAGCTGCTCTGTCTGCACCTAAAACTTCTCCATTATTTTCCACCGTTGTAGCGGAAGAACTTGTTCCGGTGGGAATAGAGGCTCCCAATACTCTTGGAGAATTTCCACTGCCGGAAGAGATAGGAGCAATTCCCCTACCGGAGTTGTTAGATACATTTCCGGTACCGGGAGTATTGCTTGTAGTATCAGGAGGGTTCGGTGTGTTGTCTTCATTTGAAGGATTCTGATGATTTCCGCCATCGGGGGGATTCTGTGCATTCTCCGAGTCCTTCTTTTCCGGATTATTCTCCTCCGGATTCTTAGCTTCGGATTTTTTCGAATTTACAAGAACATTGATATAGCCGGTAGCCTCATTATGTTCTATCGCAGTATCATAACCCTCCACAGGTATTTCTTTTATTTCAAACTTAACAGCTTGGTTTTCTGCATCCGTTTTATTGTATTGAAACGTATGCTGCCAGTCATTGCCATCATTCAAAATTACTTCATCAACGACTTTCCCATTTGCCAAAAGTAGAACCTTCACATTTCTTGGGTGAGGGCCTTCTCCTTTCCAAATTTTCGTTACGGGAATAGCTGTCTTTGCATCCAAATAATGCGCATTTGTAATGACAAACTTCGTGTCCTGAGATCCGGTAATAACTGTTTTAAAGCCATCTATCGGCTCTTCTTCCACCGTATATTCAATCTCTTTTCCGTTTTCATCTCTTCTATCCAAATCGGTAAATCTGTGATATAAGCCATAAAAATCGTCATCTCTAAGAACAGCCGTTTTAAATCTCTTTCCATTTCTTAAGAGATGTACAGTTACCTTCGGATAGATATCTGCCATAGAAGGATAGCCTAAATACGAAGTATCCTCTCCACTTGGAGCAGAAAGAGTATTATCCCCTTCCCTAGCATCCCCTTCGCCGGACAGACGATGCTCCTCATCAGATACATTTAAAGCATCATCATGTATCAAATCTTCTATAGGGAGAGAGGCCGGAGAAGGAACTCCCGGCTTTAAAATCCAATCCTTTCGTACGAGAATATCCCTTTTATCCGGGTCTTCGACTTTCTTCTTCTCATTTTGATATTCCAAGAGAATTTCGGAGCTTTCATTAAATTGCTCTTCCATGACAAAATCCTCTTCTCTATTTCCCATCTTATATCCTAAGGGAGGATTGACTTCCTTGACATTATAAGATTCTTTGATGAGGTTATTTACTGTTGCAATTCCATCTTTACCGGAAACAATAATTTTTCTATAACCGGTGTTAAGGCTATACACCAAAAATTCTCCACCTTCTAAAGGGGTTCCATCCTGCTTATCCGTCTTTCGAACTTTGATGCTAAAGCCGCTTTGATCAAAAGAATCTGCAGCTTCCTTTACGGTGTAGCTATGTTCTTGTGCCTTCACCTCCACATTTAACAATTCGGCTTTATTCTTATAAACTGATCCTTTTACCGGAAACTCAATAATTTCTACAAAATAACGAATTTCAAAGCCTTCATTAGGATTCATATGTCCCAATTCGTACTGCATACCTCCCGGCTCTAGATTCCAATACCGATCTATATAATTTATATCCGGATATTGTTTTTCTTCCGCAGGGGTACTTCCCTCTTCATCTGTTCTCAGAGAAAATACGGAGCCGGGATTCGCCTCATCATCTTCTGCAGGAACAAAAATCTTCTTTCCGCTTCCATCCTCTCGATACTCTCCACTTCTCCATACACCCCTACGGATATGCGGGATGTACTGCTCTTTATTCTCAAAATCACTGTTAACATTGTAGTATGCCGGATTAAAAAACCGTAGCATCTCATTTTCTAAAGTATCCTGAAAGATAACATTTTCATAACCATCTTCCTGATGTGTTCCTTCAAAGTTCTTCCCATCAAAGCGAACTAGATACTCCAAAAGATAATGAGAGGAGCCTTCAGTATCCTTTACTTCTTGGATTCCCCCATTTACCAGCTCTTTAGTAAAAGTAATCGGATGATTAGATTCCTGTTTCCGGCTTTTCTCCTTATGTTCATCGCCCTCAGCAGCCTTGCCAGAGTTTCCAGCCTCTTCTGTGCCCTCTACAGTCTCGGCAGCGTTTCTGTCCTCTTCTGTGCTTTCTACAGCCTCGGCAGCGTTTCCATCCTCTGCCATAGTCCCTAGATTGCTTTCCTCCACCAATGCCTCTTCATTAGAATTTCTGTCTTCTTCGCTTTTGGCATCTGTTCCCTCGTTTATTTCACGTATCGAGCCAAGTACTCCGACCTCTCTGCTATTCTCTTCTTCCCTGCTGCCTGTTTCTGTTTTCACAAAAACTGAAGGGGTTTTCTCCTCTGCCTTTGCCGGAAAGCATCCCTGACAAATCAGCAGCACAGAAAAAAAGAATGCCAAGAGTCTTCTCTTTGTCTTCATTTTTTCTTTTTCCTCTCTTCAAATTATTAAATATACTTAAAATTTAAAGTTCCTTTAATAGCTTAACATATTCTGAACTAATTATAAAGTAGATTGTATTATTATTTCACTTTAATTTTTAATATTTAACTATAGCAAGAACTTCAGCAAATACTTTTAAATAGTTTCGTTAAATGCTCTGCCACTCCTTTCTTTTCTCCGTAGCAAAGCAAAATAAGCAAGACCTCAGCATTATCCTGTTCTTCTTTTTTAAGATATAAAAAATAGCGGTAATGACATTTCTTTATCGCCATTACCGCCATTCTCCGAAGCTTAGAACGCTCAAAACTTCTCACTATATAAATTCTATTTAGTTATCTCCTGCATCTTCCTCAGAGAGAGTAAAGGTAAATCTCTTCTTGATTTCCTCATCGGATGCCAGGTACTCATCATAGGTGGTGAGCTTATCAATAAGCTTTCCGTCAATGATTTCCATGATACGGTTTGCGGTGGTTTCCACAACCTGATGGTCACGGGAAGCAAAGATGATTACGCCGGGGAAGTTCTTTAAGCCGTCGTTCAAGGCGGAAATCGCTTCCATATCCAGGTGGTCTGTAGGCTCATCCAAAATCAGGACATTGGATCCGGAAATCATCATCTTGGAAAGCATACAGCGAACCTTCTCTCCTCCGGAAAGAACATTGACCTTCTTTACACCGTCATCTCCCTTAAAGAGCATTCTTCCTAAATACCCTCTTACAAACTGGGTATCCTTGTCCGGGGAATACTGGGTAAGCCATTCCACAATGGTGTCCTCGGAGTTAAACTCCTTGGTATTGTCCTTCGGGAAATAGGACTGGCTGGTGGTTAAGCCCCACTTATAGTCTCCGGAATCCGGCTCCATTTCCCCCGCAAGAATCTGCATCAGTACGGTCTTTGCCAGCTCGTTAGGACCAACCAGTGCTACCTTATCGGTACGATTTAAGATAAAGCTGATATTGTCCAAAACCTTGAGACCGTTAATGGTCTTAGTCAGGTTATTCACTTCCAAAACATCATTTCCGATTTCTCGGTTTGGCTTAAACTGGATGTAAGGATACTGTCTGGAAGATGGCTTAATGTCATCCAGCTCGATTTTCTCCAACGCACGCTTTCTGGAGGTCGCCTGCTTGGACTTGGAAGCATTTGCCGAGAAACGCTGGATAAATTCCTGCAATTCCTTGATCTTCTCTTCCTTCTTCCGGTTGGCTTCCTTCTGCTGACGAACAATCAACTGAGAGGACTCAAACCAGAAATCATAGTTTCCGGCAAAGAGTGTAATCTTCCCATAGTCGATATCCGCAATATTGGTACAAACTTTATTTAAGAAGTAACGGTCATGGCTGACTACAATCACGGTATTTTCAAAGTTAATAAGGAAGTCCTCCAGCCACTCGATGGAGCCTAAGTCCAGGTGGTTGGTAGGCTCGTCCAAAAGCAGGATATCCGGATTTCCGAATAAAGCCTTAGCCAAAAGTACCTTCACCTTCTCGGAACCCTTTAGCTCGTTCATCATCTTATGGTGAAGTTCCGGACCAATGCCTAAGCCGTTTAACATGGTCTCTGCATCGGACTCCGCATTCCAGCCGTCCATCTGGGCAAATTCTCCCTCCAGCTCTGCTGCACGGATACCGTCCTCGTCGGAGAAATCCGCCTTTGCGTAAAGCGCATCCTTTTCCTGCATCACTTCATACAGGCGCTTATTTCCCATAATTACGGTACTAAGCACCGGGTAAGCATCATATTTAAACTGATCCTGTTCCAATACGGACAAGCGCTGTCCCGGGGTAATGATGACTTCTCCGGAAGTGGGCTCAATGGCTCCGGATAAAATCTTTAACAAGGTGGATTTACCGGCACCGTTGGCACCGATTACCCCATAACAGTTTCCTTCCGTAAATTTGATATTGACCTCTTCAAAAAGGGCCTTCTTCCCTACACGATAGGTTACATTACTTGCTGCAATCATTTTTCCCCTCTCTGCTTCCGATATTTCGGAACTTTTCTACAAAATGGCTTTTCCTGCCTATTATAAGGGGAAAGCCGAAGAACTGGCAAGGGGGGGAGGGATTTTCCTGGAGAAAGTTCTATTGCGATAAGACTTTTTTCATGAAATTTCAAAATCTTTCCTTGACCATAGCAAAAAACTTTTCCTTCACAAGAAATATTATGTTACTATATACAGCCAAAGTCACATCTGATGCAGAAAAGAGGTACTATGTTAAGAAAAGAAGTTATGGACGGAATTGAACAGCATATCCAAAATCTAACGGACTTTGATCATATCCGTTTGTTGGAAGCCGAAGAAGGATATATAAAGCTGGAAATAGAGTTTACGGAGAAAATGCTAAATCATTACGGTGCAGTCCATGGCGGGGTTTTATATACTTTTTGCGATATGGCTTCCGGCATGACTGCCTATAGCTTCGGCGTGACCAATGTAACCCTAAGCGGCAGCATCAATTACTGCCGTCCGGGAAGACCCGGAAAGCATATCCTGTCCTGTAATACCCTTCACAAAGGAAGAACCACCATTGTGCAAAGCGTTTCCATCTCCACTCCGGAGGGGCAGCTTCTTTGTACTGCACAGATGACCATGTATGTGACGGGTCCGGTGGAATAGGTCTTAGAGCGGAAAAAAATCCGATAAGATGTAGTATGGGGCTAAAATCAGGGCACGCTCTAGCTAACCTCGCCCTGACTGAGCAGTGGTTTATGTTAACCACTGCTCACTTTGCTTC
>CAUUUY010000138.1:0-5246 GCA_963548305.1 uncultured Oribacterium sp. | reverse complement strand
TTTAAATAACGGGTAATCTCTCTGTCATCAAAGTTCCACTGATAAGCAATTAAATCTCCATTTTTAATGTTTTTCTCTTTCTTAAGACCGGGAGGACTGATAGATTCAAACAAGCAAGTTATGGGAGAATGATAAAGCTCCTCCAAACCCTTCGATTTCGCCAACTGCGTGAAGGATAATTTTTCCCCATAATCCCTTTCGATTCCATCCCAGTCTATTTCCGTATCTGCTACTGCATAGCCACTTGGTCCATGGATATTCACCTTCACATATTCATCTAAGGGAATTGTAATTTTCTTAAAGAATTGTAGATATGCCCAAGTTCCACTGCTCCCTATAAGAAACGCCAGAAGAAGGCAGATCAAAAAATGTAAATGTAATTTTTTCTTTGGCTTCAAAGCCTTAGCTTCTTTTGTAGCCACTGTCCTATTCCCTGCTACAGATTCGTTTAGCACCGGGGGCTTGGGGGAAAGAGAATGCGCCCCCTCCGAAAGCTGTTCTACTTCCTCTTCGAACAATCTTGCTCCACAAAGTTTGCAGAATACGGCATCATCATCATTTTTTAAACCACATTTTCTACAAAACATCCTATTCTCCTTTGATAATTCGTATTTTTTTGAATTTAGTTAAGGGAATCCACGACATTTAGCTTCTATCCTATATTTCTTTTCCGTGTTTGACATGGAAAAGTCAGCTTTTCCTTAGTTTTATCATAAGTTTTATTAAAAAACAAATAATCCTCATTCTCTCTCTTTCCATTCCCCCTGCCTTTTGCTATCATTAGAGCCTAAAGAATACATGTTTTTTCGATGAAAAAGGAGGGTTTTCTATGAGTGAAAATGATAAGCGGCAGGACGCGATTTCCTGGGATGAATATTTTATGGGAATCTGTACTCTATCTGCCCACCGTTCCAAGGATCCCTCCACCCAGGTAGGAGCCTGCATTGTTTCTCCGGATCATAAGATTCTCTCCATGGGCTACAACGGCTTCCCAAAGGGTTGCTCCGATGACATTTTCCCTTGGGCGAAAATGAAGGCAGAGCAAGATCCCTATAACGCCAAGTATTTTTATGTAACCCATGCGGAATTGAACGCCATTTTAAATTATAGGGGCGGTTCTTTAGAGGGGGCTACCATCTATGTTACTCTCTTCCCCTGTAACGAGTGCGCGAAGGCCATTATCCAATCCGGCATCAAAACTCTGGTATACTGGGAAGATAAGTATGCGGATACTCCTGCGGTAAAGGCTTCCAAGAGAATGTTGGACGCTGCCGGTGTACGCTATTACCCCTATCAACCTACCGGAAGAAGCATCACCATTGAATTTTAAGCTTCTCCCTTCGGTATCTTCGGATGCCTTTTTAAAAAAAATATCAATAGAAAGAAATACAGGAAATAATGTTTATTCGTTCTGAATCAAAGAAAAAAAGAGAAATGAGAGTTCGAGAAATCATGGCCCGGCTGGATGCCCATTATGGGGACCGACCCATGATTTTTTTAGAGGCGGAAAATGCCTGGCAGTTGCTTTTTGCTACTATCTTGAGTGCCCAGTGTACCGATGCCAGAGTGAATATGGTAACGGAAAAGCTTTTTGTGAAATATAAAGACTTACAGGCCTTTGCAGATTGTGATTTGAAGGAGCTAGAAGAGGATATTCATTCCACCGGCTTCTATCATAATAAGGCCAAAAATATGAAGGCCTGCGCCAAAGCACTAGTGGAGGAATATGGAGGGGAGGTTCCCCAAAATATCGAGGCCTTAACTGCCCTTCCCGGGGTAGGGCGGAAAACCGGAAACCTGATATTAGGAAACATTTACCATATTCCCTCTATCGTGGTGGACACCCATGTGAAGCGCATTTCCAACCGTTTGGGACTGGCGGACTCTCCGGATCCCACCAAGGTAGAGTTTCAGCTCATGGAGCATCTTCCGGAGGAGTTTTGGATTCGTTGGAATACCCACATCATTGCCTTGGGAAGAACCCTTTGTACTTCTCAGAATCCCAAGTGTAGCGAATGTTATTTGCAGGATCTCTGCCCTTCCAGCAAGAAGGATCCGGAGACCTGGCGGCCTGTAGGGGAAAGAAAGGCTGTCGGAAACAAGACTATCGGAAAGAAAAAGCCTGCTGCCAAGAAGACTGTTGAAAAGAAAAAGTCCACCGAAAAAGAAGCAAGCGAAAAAAAGACGAAGGCTACAAATACAAAGAAAACGGCAACGAAATCTTCCGAAAGTAGCAAAAAGACCGTAAGAAAAAAAGCGTTGAAACAAAGTACGGAAAAGATAAAGGCAGGAAGAAAAAAGTCTACTGTACAGAATAGTTTGGAGGTTTAGTCCATGTGTGAATGTGAATTATGCAGAAATTTGGCATTTGACGATGAAGAGGAAGACTATGAGTGCATGGCCGAATTTGATGAAGATGAAATTGCCAAGATGTGGCAGGAAGGTAGCCGCTCTCACTGCCCCAACTGGAAAAGCAATGAAAATGAATATCAAACTGTAAAATATCAGGCTATCGGACATTTGGCGATTGAGGGAAAGCCCGCAGCCGCTTCCGCTTCCGAAAAGGAAGAGGATGCTGCAAAGAAAAAGAAAATCCTGGCGGATTCCATTGCCAAAAAAGTGGCGGCAAAAATCGGTTCCTAAATCCTGTGAACCGTAAATTACCGAGAATAGTATATGGTAAGCTATATAGATAACGGATAGAATCGGAGAGACTTTATGAATATCGTTTTACATGAACCGGAAATCCCCTTTAATACCGGAGCCATCGGCAGAACCTGCGTGGCAACCAAAAGTACCCTGCACCTGATTAAGCCCTATGGCTTTATTTTGAATGATAAAAACATCAAAAAAGCCGGTATGGATTACTGGTCTTTATTAAAGCTTCGAGAATATATTTCCTATGAGGAATTTATGGCAGGTGTGGAGGAAGAAAAGAGAGAAATGGAAAAAGCGATGGGAGAAACTTCTCCTTTGCGCTCCGATTTATCCGCATTAGAGAACATATCTTCTAGCAATGCGCCCTCTGAAACTATATCCGATAAAAATACTTCCGGCACAAAAATTGCCCTTCCCAAGGTATGGTATGCCACTACCAAGGCTCATAAAACCCATACGGAAATATCCTTTTCTCCCAATGATTACATTGTCTTCGGAAAGGAATCCGCCGGTATTCCGGAGGAAATTCTGGTAGATAACGAGGAACAGTGTATCCGTATTCCTATGCTGGAGGAAGCTCGCTCCTTAAATCTTTCCAATTCTGTAGCCATCATTTTATATGAAGCCCTTCGGCAGCAGGATTTTCCCTTCTTAAGTAAGGAAGGAGCCCTACATCATTTGCAGTGGAAGGAATAAAGATTGTTACTTTCTTTCAGAAGACATATATTCTTCTTCTAACTCATCAATCAGATATAAGTCACTTCTGCAATGCATATCGGAAATGCCTTGGCTAATGAGTTGATAAAGCTCAGATTTATAAAAAAAATCCAAGGCATTTTCTAAAGATATTTTTTCTTTCTCTGCAAAGCCTGCTATAATGCGGGCGTATTTTTTTTGTAAAAGAACGGGATGGGCATTCATAGCTTTACCCCCCATTCTTTCATCACAGACAAAAGCTCCTGAAGGATATATTCTTTTCCTTGCGTATGAAGCACCTCATATTCCGGTATGATATAGTTTTGCAAAAAGTTCTTTCCACTGCTAAGCCCCTGATAAACACTTGCTCCATCCTTATGCAAAGCTTCTGCTAAACTTTCAATACAAAACAGGGTAAATTCCAATTCATGAATGTTATTCAGTTTGTTTTCTACCGATTCTTTCATCAAATCACCTCTGCTCATTCCCTAACTATAGTTGTATCTTAGCATATATGCATTCTATGCCAAATACTATTGCAAAAGTAAATTTTGCTTCATTTTTAAACTTATATACCTTATTGCACTAATGCTTTATTTTCTTTATAATCATTACAATATAATTCTGTTCGGAAAATCCTGACATAAAATCTCCAACATTTATCCGCTCTTAGGTTTTCCACAGAATCATTCTTGCCACAGTTAAATATTTTTCAAAAGGAGAATATCGTTATGGAACAATCCAAAAAATTTTTTCCCCTCTTGCTTTGCTCTGTCCTCTTTACTCTTACATTATCCTTTGTTTGCTTTGCAGGAAGTTGGAAGCAGGATGCCAAAGGTTATTGGTATCAAAATGATGACGGAAGCTACCCCAAAAATACCTGGCAATGGATTGATGCGGATGGCGATCACATTGCCTACTGCTACTACTTTGATGCGGAGGGTTATTGCCTACTAAATCAAAAAACGCCGGATGGATATCTGGTAAACTCCAGTGGAGAATGGATTTTTGACGAGCTTTATTTTCCGGCAACAAAGATTGTAAATACTCCGAATGTGGATGCCAATGTCTTACCTTATTTAGCCGCTTCCATCCACTATGGAATGTTTGATCCCTTTAACGAGAAAAATAGTTTCTCCGTTGATTTTACAGAAAAGCAGCCAACTGCCGAACAGACAAATCTAATTTTAACGGTTCTATCCAGCCCCTATTATGTGGAAAGCAATTTTCCGGACTTTGCAGCAAAATATTTGAGAGCAGTCCGTTCTGATGGAGAGAAAGCGATTGCTTTGGATTGGGATAGCTATAGGCAAGTGCTGGAAGATTTATTGGGATTAGATGTTAGTGATAAAGCCTGGGAGTCCACAATCAAAGGTGGCGAAAATTACAATCTCATCAATAAAGATACTGCTGTTTTCGGAGTAGGAGACTTTGGAGCGGAAGAACCTTACTTTAATACAGAAAGCATTATTTTCGAAGATGGAAAATGGATTGTTAAAGGAAAATTTGCTTTCGTCTTTATTGAGGGGGGAGCCAGAAAATACTCTTACCGCATCGTTGCAGAGGAAAATCCCCATAGTATTTTCGGACATTTAACCGTACAAAAGCTGAAGGTGACAAAGGAATAAAAATTTACTTTACAAGCTTATAGAAAGACTAAGCTGTAAAAGAGACTAAAATAAGTTCTATAAAATTAGTTTTTGGAAAATTGCTTCTAAAAAAAGGACCGATAAACCGGCATAAACCGGATTAATCGGTCCTTTTCACTATTTCATTCTGCTTAAACTTCTCTTCTTATGCAGAAGGGAATAGAAAAAGCCTAATGCGGAAATTAAAAATAATATAAAATAAAGCTTTGCACCACTATAATCTGCTGTTTTTGTACTTCCTCT
>CAUUUY010000137.1:0-5263 GCA_963548305.1 uncultured Oribacterium sp. | reverse complement strand
GGAGGCCTTGGAAAAGCACGGAGCGGATGCAATCCGTTGGTTCTTCTATACCAACTCTGCACCATGGTTACCCAACCGTTTCCATGATCAGGCGGTAGTGGAGGGACAGAGAAAGTTCCTGTCCACTTTGTGGAATACCTATGCTTTCTTTGTGCTTTATGCCAACATTGATAACTTTGATCCTACAAAATACACCTTGGACAAGAAGAGTCTTACACCCATGGACAGGTGGGTATTCAGTAAGCTGAATTCTTTGATTCTTACCGTGGATACCAATCTTTCCCAGTTTAAGATTCCCGAGGCGGCGGCTGCATTGCAGGAGTTCTGTGAAGACCTTTCCAACTGGTATGTACGTCGTTCCAGAGAGCGTTTCTGGGCCAAGGGGATGGAGCAGGATAAGATTAATGCTTACCTTTGCTTATATGAAGCTTTAGTGACTTTCGTTAAGTTGGCTGCACCCCTTGTGCCTTTCATTACCGAGTCTATCTATCAGAACCTGGTATGCTCAGTAGATAAGAATGCTAAACCTTCCGTTCATCTTTGTGCCTATCCGGTAGCGGATGAAGAGTGGATTGAGCCTAAGCTGGAAGAAAGCATGGAGGAAGTATTGTCTCTGGTTCGCTTGGGAAGAGCGGCAAGAGAGAAGGCTCAGGTCAAGAACAGACAGCCTCTTGCTGCCATGTATGTTTCCGGAGGACAGGCCCTTTCCAAGGATTGGGAGAATATCATTACCGATGAGTTAAATGTAAAGTCCCTGCAGTTTAAGGAGGATTTGTCCGACTTTACGGCGTACATCTTTAAACCTCAGTTAAAGACTGTGGGACCGAAGTATGGAAAGCATTTGAATGAGATTCGCCAGTTCTTACAAGACTTGGACAGCAAGGCGGGTATGGCGGCATTGGCAGAGGGAGCTATTCGTTTTACCACAAAGGATGGCACGGAAGTTGCCTTAGCCAAGGAGGATTTGTTAATTGAATCCACAAAGAAGGACGGCTTTATTACGGAGGAAGATGCTAAGTACACCGTAGTGCTGGATACCAACCTGACGGAGGAACTGAAGGAAGAGGGCTATATCCGTGAAATCATTTCCAAGGTGCAGACCATGCGTAAGGAAGCAGGCTTTGAGGTTATGGATCAAATTACCCTCTATGCCGAGGATAATGACTTCCTTATGGGCTTAATGAATAAGTACAAAGAGGAGTTATGCAAGACCGTTCTTGCTACAGGGCTTCTTTGCAACTGCTGTGAAGGCTATGAGAAGGAATGGGATATTAACGGCGAGAAGCTTTGCTTAGCTGTAAAGAAAAACTAAGGGCGAAAAGCTTTGCTTAGCTGTAAAGAAAAACTAAGGGCGAAAAGCTTTGCTTAGTGACAAAGGAAAGCTGAGCTTTGAAATTTTTGCTTAGATGCAAAGAAAAAATAAACGGTGAAACCATTTTCCCGCTTCGGCGGGAAAAATCACTATATATTACTAAAAGGAATTAGTAAGGGATGTATAAGGAGGAAGGATGCAAAAGTTTGACAAAGCACTGTTTAAAAAAGAAGTGGAAAACAATGCCAGAAAGCTTTTCAGACGAGAATTAACAGAGCTAAACGAGAAGGAAGCTTTTCATGCTGTAGCGGCAGCGGTACAGAATCAGATTATTGATGACTGGATTCGTACTACCAAGGCGGCTGAGGAAGAGGATTGTAAGAGAGTCTATTATCTTTCCATGGAGTTTTTAATGGGAAGAGCTTTGGGCAACAATATTTTAAACCTGACAGCTCAGGAGGAAATCCGAGATGTGATTAACGAGCTTGGTTTAAACCTTTCCGCACTGGAAGAGGCGGAGCCGGACTGGGCTTTAGGAAACGGCGGTCTTGGTCGTTTGGCGGCCTGCTTCCTGGATAGCTTGGCAACCCTGGGCTACTGGGCTTGCGGATGTGGTATTCGTTATAAGTACGGCTTCTTCAAGCAGCAGATTGTAGACGGATACCAGAAGGAAGTGGCGGATGACTGGTTAAAGGACGGAAACCCCTTCGAGATTCGTCGTGCGGAGCTTGCCAAGGAAGTTCGTTTCGGCGGTTGGGTAGAGACTGTACAGGAGGAAGACGGAAGACTGCACTTTGTACATAAGGGCTATCAGGCGGTAGAGGCAATTCCCTATGATACTCCGGTGGTGGGCTACAACAACCATGTGGTAGACACTTTAAGAGTGTGGGATGCCAAGGCAACCGACACCTTCCGTTTGGATGAGTTTGATAAGGGAAATTACCAGAAGGCGGTGGAGTCAGCCAACATGGCCAGAAATATCGTAGAGGTATTGTATCCCAACGATAACCACTATGCCGGTAAGGAGCTTCGTCTTCGTCAGCAGTATTTCTTCATTTCCGCATCTGTACAGACTGCGGTAGCAGACTATGCCAATAGACATAACGGCGATGTTCGGAAGCTTTATGAGAAGGTGGCTTTCCAGTTAAATGATACCCACCCCACAGTTGCCGTGGCAGAGCTTATGAGGGTATTAATGGATGATTATCATCTGACTTGGGATGAGTCCTGGGAGATTACCTTAAAAACCTGCGCTTACACCAACCATACCATTATGGCTGAGGCTTTGGAAAAGTGGCCCATTGAGCTGTTCTCCAAGCTTCTTCCCAGAATTTATCAGATTGTGGAAGAGATTAACCGCAGATTCTGTGAAACCGTTCGGGCAAAGTATCCTGAGCAGGCGGAGGAGAAGATTGCCAAGATGGCAATTATCTATGACGGACAGGTGAAGATGGCACACCTTGCCATTATCGGCGGCCATGCGGTAAACGGTGTAGCGGCTCTTCATACGGAAATTTTAAAGAAGCAGGAATTAAGAGACTTCTACGAGATGTATCCGGAGAAATTCTCCAACAAGACCAACGGTATCACCCAGAGAAGATGGGTTTACCATGCCAATCCGGAGTTGGCAAAGTGGATTACTGCCCATATCGGAGATCAGTGGCTTACCGACCTGTCTAAGCTGGAGAAGCTGGCAGTTTATGCGGATGATAAACAGGCCCAGGCTGAGTTTATGGCCATTAAGAGACATAACAAGGAGCGTCTTGCCAAGTATGTGCTGAAGCATAACGGCATTAAGTTAAATGTGGATTCCATCTTTGACGTGATGGTAAAGCGTTTGCACGAGTATAAGAGACAGCTAATGAATATCCTTCACGTGATGTATCTTTACAACCAGATTAAAGATCATCCGGAGATGGAATTCTATCCCCACACCTTTATCTTCGGAGCCAAGGCGGCAGCAGGTTATAAGACTGCAAAGCTGACCATTAAGCTCATCAATAACGTAGCAGAGGTCATCAACAATGATCCTTCCATCCAGGATAAGATTAAGGTAGTCTTCATTGAGGATTATAAAGTATCCAGTGCAGAGGTGATTATCCCTGCAGCAGACTTCTCCGAGCAGATTTCCACTGCTTCCAAGGAAGCTTCCGGTACCTCCAACATGAAGCTTATGGTAAACGGTGCTTTAACCATGGGAACTATGGATGGAGCGAACGTGGAAATCGTACAGGAGGTTGGTAAGGAAAATGCCTTTATCTTCGGTATGAGCAGTGACGAGGTTATTGCTTTAGAGCACAATAATGAGTACCGTCCTATGGACATTTTCAACAACGACCAGGAAATTCGCAGAGTCCTGATGCAGCTGGTAAACGGCTTCTACAGTCCTGAGGATCCTGAATTGTTCAGGCCTTTGTATGATTCCTTGTTAAATACCAATGAATCCGACAGAGCGGATCGTTACTTTATCTTAAAGGACCTTCGTGCTTATATGAAGGCACAGGAAGAAGCAGTGAAGAAGTTCCAGGATGAAGAGTGGTGGGCAAGAGCGGCTATCTTAAATACAGCCCATGCCGGAAAGTTCTCCTCTGACAGAACCATTGAGGAGTACGCTAAGGATATCTGGGGATTGGATAAGATTGTTTTTAAATACTAAAAGGATTAGCGCGGAGAAAGTCATGCAATAGGCTTAGAAGCCTTGTGCTTCAAAGAAGGAAAGTACTGACTTTGACGAGTTAGAACAGGAGAGAGGAATGGAAGTCGAATTACAACGAACTCTGTCTTTAGAAGAGGAGAGGGACTGTAAGACACTCCTCTCTCTTTGTAATTTAGAGGAAGAACATCCCTACGATACAGATTTGGATTATGATTTCTTTTATCTCATTCGCAATGAGGGAGAGAAGGAAACGGGAATTACCGAGGGAATATTGGCACTGCTTATGGGCTATAAGCTTGGAGAACAGCAGGGAGGAAAGGATGTGCTCCTTTGTCTTGCCTTTGTCCATCCCAAGATGAGAGGACAGGGATTATTTACCCAGTGTAAAGAAAGTCTGATGGATGACTTTCGAAATTGTGGGTTTCGATTTATGAAGAAGGGAGAAAGGGAAGAGGAATTTTCCCTTTCCTTCCCTTATTTGTATACAGAATATTTTTTGGAAAAGAAGCTGGAAGAAGGAATTGCTTTCCCGGGAGAAAAGAGAATTTATCCTTACGGAGAGGTTTATTTTTCTCCCTATAATGAAAAAACACTTTACCTTTACGGACTTATGGTGGAAAATAGGTATAGAGGTCAGGGAAAGGGAGAGGCGATTCTTCGGGATTGCTTTGAAGAAGGAGAGAAGGGACCCTATACCGGGGTGATTCTTCAGGTAGATTCCCGAAACAGCCCGGCCATGAAGCTTTATCAGAAAATGGGATTTTTGGTGAAAGAAGCCAGCTCCTATTATCAGCTGAAAAAAAGAAAGAAAGAGGACTAGGACTTGGAAAGAATCTATAAAATCATGAGAAATGTAGGAGGATCCTCCATTGCCTTAGGCGTTGTATTGATTACTTTGGGAATTGTTACCGGGGTGCTATCCATTGTACATGGAGCCATCTTGCTAAAAAGAAAAGAGGATTTAACGTTCTAAAGACTCTTAGAAAAGAGAATGCAGACGTATAGTGTGAGATATGCATAGAAAAGAAATGACGAAAAATCGTTGGTTGGGGGTATTCTTTTTCTGCCTTTACCTGATTTTTCTCTTTTATGTTTTGTTTTTTTCCGAGTTAAAGGGCAGAGGCTTTATGAATCGGGCGGAATTTTCCTATAATATGGAGCCTTTTAAGGAGATTGTCCGCTTTCTTTTTTATTGGAAACAAATCGGTCTTGCCCATGCTTTGGAAAACTTACTGGGAAATATCATCGGCTTTTGCCCTTTGGGCTTCCTGCTCCCCAGCTTTTCCAAGCGTTGT
>CAUUUY010000136.1:0-5291 GCA_963548305.1 uncultured Oribacterium sp. | reverse complement strand
AATGATTCAGAGCAGAAAAAAATTCTATCAGCTCCCCTCCTATAAGCTTAAGGAATGTGAGCGATTTTTAGGGATTCAAAGGGCGGATGTCTATACCGGAGGAGAATTGGTTTATGTCTATTTAGAGTATTTGGAGCATCCTACAGAGGAGGCCAAAGCTCTTCTATTACAGCATAACTTTGAGGATTTACTTTATCTTCCCTCCCTCTTTTCCTTTTTTGCCTATGAAGAGCTGTTTCAAGGGAAGGGACGCTATTGCAGGGAAAAGTCCGAACTGCTATCGGAGGAAAATAAACTAAGGCTCTGTTTTCATTTTACTAAGCCGACCTTCCCTTCCGGAACGGAAGAAAATACTTCTACTGCCGAAGCACAAGCATATTCTCACAACTCTTTAGAAGAGAACAATGCATTCTTTCCCAAAGCAATCTCCCATCGCTTTGAGGGCTTTCAGCTGGAAGTCTCCGGACAGGAGGCTGTTTTGGAAATCCCTTTATTTTCAGGGGAAGCAAAGTATTTTTTCAAAAACTTTAAAGACTATGACTATATTCCCGCCAAAGATATGGCACTGCACAAAAGCCTTTCTCAGCTCTACCCGAAAGAGGAGAAGCAAAGAGCAAAGGCCGCTACCGCCTATCAAAAAAAGACAGGGCTCTTTCTCCCTGTCTTCTCCGATAACTTTCCCAATCTTTTCCAAAAGGAATATAAGGAAAAACAAAACTATATTCCCTTCACTCCGGAACTTTTAGAAAACCGCTCCCTGATGGAAGAATATTTCTTAGCCTTTTTGCTGCATTTTTTCTAGCTTTTCATTAACAGAGGCAATCAAGCCCCCCTTATCAATCATTTCCTGCAGGAAGGGGGGAAATACCGCCATGGTATAGGATTTTCCGCTACTTAGGTTATGAATCTTGCCCTCGGTAAAATCCACCTCCAGCTCCTCTCCTTCTTGAATCTCCTTCGCCGCTTCCGGTGCCTCCACAATGGCCAAACCGATATTTAAGGCATTTCTAAAGAAGATTCTGGCAAAGCTTTCCGCAATCACACAGGAAATGCCGGAATCCTTCAAAACCTGTGGAGCATGCTCTCTGGAAGAGCCGCAGCCAAAGTTCTTTCCCGCAATCAAAAGATCTCCCTTTTGGATTTTTTCATGAAAATGAAGGTCTATATCCTCCATGGCATGGGTAGCCAGCTCCGCCTTATCCTGAATGGCCAGATATCTTGCCGGGATAATCACGTCCGTATCCACATTGTCCCCATATTTTACACAATGACCCTTAGCTTTTTCCATAACAGCCTCCTATAGTCCTAAATCTGTTGGGGATGCAATATATCCCAAAACAGCCGATGCCATAGCTACCTCCGGAGAAGACAGATAAATCTCCGAGCTGGCATCTCCCATTCTTCCCACAAAGTTTCTGTTGGTAGTGGAAATGCAACGCTCATTAGGCGCCAAAATTCCCATATAGCCTCCAAGGCAAGGACCGCAGGTTGGGGTACTTACCACAGCCCCCGCCTCAATCAAATCCTTAATATAGCCCTTCTCCATAGCCTCCAGATAAATCTTCTGGGTAGCAGGAATCACGATACAACGAACATTTTCCGCAATCTTTCTTCCCTTAGCAATCTCTGCAGCCACCTTAATATCGGAAAGTCTTCCGTTGGTACAGGAGCCGATGACCGCCTGATCAATACTAATCTTTTCAAAGCTACCGATTTCATGGGTATTTTCCGGTAAATGGGGAAAGGCCACAGTGGACTTAAGAGTAGAGAGATCAATCTCAATGACTCTGTCATACTCCGCATCCTCATCCGCCTCGTAAATATGGTATTCCTTATTGGAATGAGCCTTAATATATTCCAAAGTCTTTTCATCCACCGGGAAGATGCCGTTCTTTCCCCCGGCCTCGATGGCCATATTGCAGATGGCAAAACGGTCATCCATGGAAAGAGATGCCACACCCTCTCCGGCAAACTCAATAGACTCGTAAAGGGCTCCATCCACACCGATCATACCGATCAAATGCAGAATCAGATCCTTACCGCTGACATGCTTTTGTAATTTTCCCTTTAATACCACCTTAATTGCAGTGGGCACCTTGAACCAAAGCTCTCCTGTAGCCATAGCCGCAGCCATATCCGTAGAACCCACGCCTGTGGAAAATGCCCCCAATGCCCCATAGGTACAGGTATGGGAATCTGCACCGATAGACAGTTCGCCCGCAGTAATCAGTCCCTGCTCCGGAATCAGGGCATGCTCAATCCCCATGTTCCCCACATCATAGTAGTGCTTCAGTCCATGCTCCTTGGCAAAGTTTCTGCAAATCTGGGTGCACTTGGCAGAGGTAATATCTTTGTTGGGAACAAAGTGATCCATAACAAAGACTACCTTCTCCTTGTCGAAAACGCCCTCCCCGTGGATTTTATCCAGCTCACGGATAGCCACCGGGGTGGTGATATCATTTCCGTGTACCAAATCCACCTTCGCTAATATTAATTGTCCTGCCTGTACTTCCTCTAATCCTGCATGCTTGGCCAAAATCTTCTGGCTCATCGTCATTCCCATGGAAATCTCCTTACTCCCTAGATAAACCGACTGCTTCTATGTATTTTATAAAAGCAGAATTGCATTCTTCTTTACAGTGTAACAAAGCAACTGCTATAATTAAAATACATTTTTTAGATACTTATTATTCCTTTAAGTTATCTCAAAAAGAAAGGATAAACATGGAACAGAACCTATCCACCTATCGGATTTTTTACGAAGTGGCCAAAAGCGGAAATATTTCCAAGGCCGCAGAACAGCTCTATATTTCCCAGCCTGCGATTTCCAAAACCATCGTCAGACTGGAGGATAGTCTGGAAATAAAGCTTTTTAAAAGAAATTCCCGGGGAGTCAGTCTGACCGATGAGGGCAAGGTTTTATTTCAGTATATCAAGGATGCCTTTGCCCATATTCAAGAGGCGGAAGAAACCCTTCAGAAAATGAAGGACTTTCACATCGGTCACCTGGATATCGGCGCCAGCAGCACCCTTTGTCGTTTTATTCTTCTTCCCTATCTGAAAGCTTTTATGAAGGAATTCCCCAACATTCGTATCAGCTTAAAGAATCAGGATAGCGGGAAAACCCTCCACCTCTTAGAAGAACATCAGATTGATTTGGCCCTGGCCGCTCTTCCAAAAAAGCTTGGGAACAATCAGGAAATTCTTTTGGAGCGGGAGGTTGAGGATATTCTGGTGGCAGCTCCCCAATATTTGCAAAACCTAAAGAATATTCGAGGAGGGGCATTTTCCTTATTTCAAGATGCCAATGTGATGCTTTTAGAGGAGCAAAACCTCTCCCGGCACCATATTGAAAGCTATCTAAAGGAAAATCAGATTTTCTGTCCCCAGATTATGGAATTAAATACCATGGATCTTCTGATTGACTCTGCAAAAATCGGTATCGGTATTGCCTGGGTCATCCGGGATTTCGTAGCGGAGGATCTAAAAAATGGACAGCTGGTGGAAATAAAACTTCCCCAGCCTATAGAGAAGCGAAAGATTGCTTTTCTGTATAACAGCAAAAACAACTCTCCTTCCTTGGAAAGCTTTGTAGCCTTTCTAAAGAAGGAAAAGGTATAGAGAAAGGAATAATTATGGCAGAACAACATCCATCTTCCTGCAATTCCAACTGTGGCAGCTGCTCATCCGGCTGTCCCAGTAAAAGTGCAGGAATTCAGAAATTACCCTTGGCTCCGGGATCTTCCGTAAAGAAGGTAATCGGTATCGTATCCGGAAAGGGCGGTGTGGGAAAATCCACCGTTTGCTCCTTACTGGCTTCCGCAATGAATAAGGCAGGCTACCATGTAGGAATCTTAGATGCGGATATTACAGGTCCCTCCATTCCCAAGGCTTTCGGGCTTGCCCACGACGGCGTAGCATTAAGCAGTGACGGAAAGTCCATGGTACCGGAGAAAAGTGCCGGAGGCGTGGAGATTATTTCCACCAACCTGCTTTTGGAAAATGAAACCGATCCCGTAATCTGGAGAGGCTCCATGATTGCCAATGCGGTAAAGCAGTTCTGGCAGGAGGTAGAATGGAAGGATATTGATTATCTTTTCGTGGATATGCCTCCCGGAACCGGAGACGTCCCCTTAACCGTTTTCCAATCCATGCCGGTGGCGGGAATCGTGATTGTCACCTCCCCCCAGGACTTGGTTTCCATGATTGTACAGAAGGCTGTACGAATGGCGGAAAAGATGAATATTCCAATCTTGGGAATCATTGAAAACATGTCCTACCTTCAGTGTCCCCACTGCGAGGAGAAGATTTCCGTCTTTGGAGAAAGCCATATTGAAGAGCTGGCTGAAAAAGAAGGACTGGAACTTTTGGCAAAGTTACCCATTGAACCGGGCAATGCCGCCTATATGGACGCCGGTGCCGTGGAGGCCATTGATACCAGTAAGACACTGGCTCATGCAGTAGAGGTGTTGAAGGAGATTTTGGAGTGATAAGCTTCATCCTTGTAGCAATAAAAAAGGGGATGTGAATTTTACATCCCCTTTTGTCTTATGTGAACAATGGCTCTGAGCCCTCCGGGCCTTCTCCAAGGCCGTTGGAAATGGCTTCCACCACCGCCTTTAGGGCTTCTTCTTCGTCCGGGCCGTTACATTCCACCACTACGGTACTGCCTCGCTTTACCCCGGCAGCCATCACGTTCAGCACGGACTTTCCTACGATCTTACGCTCTCCGTAATGCAAAATAATTTCACTTTTATATCGGATACAGGTTTGGGTAAGTACCCCGGCCGGACGTAAATGTAATCCTGATTCATTGATAATTTTTACCTCTTGACTAAGCATATCCCCCTCCTATTTTGAACAGCTTTCCGCTTTTTCTCTTTCCTTGTTTCTTCTGATGCTTTCCGCCTTGGAAAATTCACATCCGCAATAGTCCTGCCGATACAGATTATGTTCCTTGGATAATTCTATGGAACGAAGGTATCGACTCTTTTTCTTAAAATCTGAAGGCAGGTAAGCAATACCGTACTTCTCTCCCAGTGCTTCTCCGATTTCATTTAAAACAGTAGCATCCTTTAAAGGAGAGATGCTTAAGCTGGTACAAAAGTAATCAAAAGCCTGATCCGGATGTTCTTTATTCCAGCCGGCCCCGTATTGGGCAGTTTCTTCCAGTCGAAGATTGAAACAGGCATCGCACCTGGCCCCTCTTTCAGGCTCCTTTTCCAAACCCTTGGCTATCTCCAGAAACTCCTCATGGATATAGTTGGAAACAATCACATCCATAGAAAAGC
>CAUUUY010000135.1:0-5350 GCA_963548305.1 uncultured Oribacterium sp. | reverse complement strand
GAAGCGATTCAGCTTATCTTCCGTGCCGGAAGCTGTGATGTGGACGATATTATCCTGAATACCTTGGGAACCGCCCTGGGTTATGTTCTGTTTCGACTTATACAAAGGGAAAGGAGGAGAAGAAAATGGAAGGAGAGAAGCGTTTTAGCTACATCCGAAAAAAATGGGCAAAGGGAAGCCTGGGAGCCATAATCAGTTCCTTTGTTTCTCTCTGCCTTTTCTTTTTCTGTATCGGGATTTCCTTTTATGAAAAAGGAAACGGGCCTTTAGTGATAGGAGCATTGGCATTATTTTCCGTGAATTTTCTTTTGATTTCCCTTCGTTTTGCCTTACCTGTGGAAAAAGGAAAATTCATTGAAAGACGTCCGGTCTATGTGGCTTTGGGAGTGGATATTGTTCTTTTGTTCTTATGGCTGGCTCTTTTACTCTTAGGCTTAAGAATGTAGCTTTTGCTGTCCGGCCTGCAGTATAGAGACTCTGCTGTCCGGCCTGCAGTATAGAGACTCTGCTGTCCGGCCTAAAGTATAGTGACTTTACTGTCCGGTCCGATATATCGTATGTTTTAAATATAGACAAAGAAAAAAATTAGGAAATTCCTTTCTTTTTTGTAAGAGGAAGCAGACTGATTTTTGTTATAATGGAGGAGTCATGGGAGAAAGAAGAAATAGCGCTTTAGAACGGATTCGGGAGATTCCCTTGGAAATGAGGGAAGATTCCCCGTATAAAGAAGTATTTCGTCCCTTGGCTTTCTTTTTTTTGGATTATTTTAAAGACCGGGAGAATCAAGAAGCACAGTCTTTAAAAGCAGTTACTGTGGAAGGAAATACGGATGCATCCGTTTCGATTAGTTCTTTACTGGAACGCTATCAGAGGGAACTGCAGAATTTTCTTTCCCCCGGAATTGCTAAGGAAAGGAGTCCTTTCGGCGATTTCTTTTCCATTTTGATCTTCCTTTCCTTCGGGATTGTTTTGGAGAAGGAGGAAGAGGCACAATCCAGAATTTTGGAGCTTTATTTACAGCTTTATCTTTACAGCCAATCCGATGAAGCATTGGAGAGAAGCAGGTTCCAAGATATTTTCTATTCTCATTTTTATGATTACTGCAGGGATTTCCTGACAGAGCGTTATGAAGAGGAGGAGAAGGATCCCTTTTTATATCGCAACAATATCCTTTTCTTCGGATGGATGCCCTATTATGGAAGCAGTCCTTTCTTTTCAAAGGACTACGTTGAAAGCCATCAAAGGGATGCTGCCATATTTTTAGGAGATCGCTTCCTGTCCCACCTTTATCAGGCTTATGAACAAGAGGAGAAGCTCTGGCATAAGCGGAGGGGGAAAAGCAGAGTCCAAATTTTAGAAGAACAGTTTAAAAAAAGAATGGATTTTCAGCCGGAAAACTATTGTATAGAGAATGCTCAAGGCCTTTCCTTCCATGCCCATCAGGAAAAACTTTGGAAGAGCTTTTTAGAGAAAACTAAGGATGCAAGGATAGACTTTGAGATAATGAGGGAAAGGACTTAAAGTATTTTGCTTAGTATGAAGGAAAAAAAAGGAAAGAGCAGGGGGAGGATTTTTTTACTCCTTTCTTTTTGCTTTTTTATTCTTTTTTATAGTGTGGTAGCAATGGCTGCCAACTGGCCGACAGTAGACTTAACTGCGGAGTCCGCCATTGTGGTGGATGCGGAAACCGGAGCGGTTTTATATGAAAAAAACGGAGATGTGAGAGAATATCCTGCCAGTATTACCAAGGTGATGACGGCGCTTGTAGTTTTGGAGCACGCATCCTTGGAGGATAAGGTGACATTTTCCCATGATGCGGTATACAATGTGGATCGGGGCTCTTCCAACGCCCAGATTGAAGAGGGGGATGTTCTGACGGTAAATGACTGTTTGCATGCCCTGTTGCTCAAGTCCGCAAATGAGGCGGCGAATGCTTTGGCAGAGCATGTAGCAGGCTCTCGGGAAGCCTTTGCGGAGATGATGAATGAGAAGGCGAAGGAGCTTGGTTGCACAGGAACTCATTTTCAGAATCCTTCCGGCTTGCAGGATGAGAACCACTATACCACTGCAAGGGATATGGCGTTAATCGGTATGGCTGCCTTTCAGAATAAGGAGTTTTTGGAAATTGAAAAAAATCTGAGTCATACTTTAGGGAATTTAAAGCGCCTTCCGGAGGGAAACACGATTTACATGGAGCATAAAATGATGCTCTCCAACACAAAGTTCTATGATAAACGGGTAGTAGCGGGGAAAACCGGTTATACCCAGATTGCGGGAAATACCTTAATTAGCCTAGCGGAGGATCAGGGAAGAAAGGTGGTTACGGTAGTTTTGAAGGACAAAAATCCTTCTCACTACACGGATACAAAGGCCTTACTGGATTTAGCTTTTTCGGAAACGGAAAATCAAACTTTAGGGGAACATCCCGGTGCTTTAGAGGCCTTACGAAAGGAATTGGTATCCGCCGGAAAAATCACGGAGGAGAATAAGATTCATTTTCTGAATACCGTGAAGATTTCTCTTCCTAAGGGAGCAAGTCAGGACGGATTACAATACGTTTTCACGGATATTGAAGGAGATGCTCCGGCTTCCGCCCTGGGAAAAGTGCAGATCTTACTGGATGGAAAAGTTGTAGGGAGCGGATATATTGGGAAAGATCAAAATATTCAGGTCATTTTAAATAATAAGGAAACCAAGAAGAAGGTAGCGGTTGCAGCGGTTACCGTCAGCGGATTTACGATTTTAGCCGGCTTCGGATTTTTCCTCTTTGGAGGAGGTGCCTTGTATGGCGCAAAAAACCTTCATGATGAACGGAAAAGAAAGAAGAAGTGGAAGGAAAGACGAAAGAAAAATCTGGAAGAGTTGCAGATTTCAGAGGAAGAATTTAAGATTCTGGTAGAAAAAAGAAAGTCAGGGAAAAAGAAGAAGTAGTGCAAAAAGAGCAAAGGAGACTTTGACGTATGGATGAGAAGAATCAGCAGGGCGGTACTGAAGCAAAAGAAATGGATGAGAGGAATCAGCAAAGCAAGCCTAAAGCTATAGAATCAATGGAGCAGGCTAAACAGGAAAGCTATAAAGCTACTGCTCAACACAGGGAGCTTGAGCATTACGGGGATGCTGAGGATAGGGAAGAGGAAGAAGCTCTGGAAAGAGAACGGCAGAGACTTCGAGAGGAAAGAAAAGCGAGAAGAAAGCAAAAGGAAGCGGCCAAAAAAGCTGCCCAAAGAAGACGACTGTTTCTGCTTCTTCTTTTCCTTTGTGTCGTCTTTGTAGTACTTTTCCTTTTTTTGAGAAAAGGAAGCCCGGATCAAAGAGGGCAGGAGAAAACCAGCAGCTCTGTGGCGGAAAGAGCTCCGATAGAAGTGTATTATGTAGAAGACAAGGGAAGTACTAAAGGGGAGGAGCTGGAGGCTTATCTGGAAAATGCCGGAGAGTACAACGCTTCTGTAAATCTGCATAGCTTGATTTATGAAGAAGGAAAAGAAGAAGACTTAAAGCAAGCATTAAAAGAGGCTAAGGCGGAGCTGTTGCTGGGAGAAGGCAGTGAAAAGCTGGAGGCATTTTTGGAAAAATACTCTGTGGAGGAAAAAATACCCTACCTGGGTCAGAGCAGCAAGAAGCTGGAGCCTGGAAATAATCATTTTGTTCTGGAAAAAAGTCTGGAGGATCAGGCGGTGGACCTGGGATTTTTCGCTTATAATGAGGCTTTCCGGAAAATGGGCATTCTCCTACAGGAAGGAGATGAGAAGAGTAAGACCTTAGCGGAACAGCTCTCGGAAAGCTTTCTCGAGTACGGAGGAACGGTAGAAATTAGGGCCTATAAGGGAGAAGAGGATTTTCAGGCGAAATTGTCGGAGCTGGAGGAAGCCGGAATAGATCTTTTGTTCCTTCCAAGTCCCGGAGAGCAGGAGAAGGCGCTTCTTTCCGAGGAAAAAGCCTATAACATCCTTTTGGGAAAAGATTGGGATCAGGAGAATTTCCCCGGGGATTTAGAACTTCCCTATCCGGTATATCTCTACGGAAGAGAGAACAAGGCATTTACACTGGCGGAAAAGGAAGAGGAAAGTTCCGATTCGTCAGGAGAAGAGGCACAGGAAAGCTCCGATTCGTCAGGAGAAGAGGCGCAGTCGGGAAGCAGATATGAAAGGGATTTGCTGGGAATTATTAGCAAGTTAAGAGCAGAAGTAAAGAAGAAAAGTCTTCTGCAAACACTTGAAAGCATGAGCTATCAGGGAGAATGTGGAGAGTACCACTTCCTTCCCGGACAATACTGTTTAAAAGGGCAGGGACAATTTTATGAATTTCAGGGGCAGGAAAAAAGAGATCTGAATCCATAAAATGAGATAAATTCAATAAAAGTCTGCTTTTTTTCGAAGAAGGGAGCAATCATGAAATTTACCAAAATGGAAGGCTTAGGCAATGACTATGTTTATGTCAATGCTTTCACGGAAAAGGTGGAGAATCCGGGGGAACTGGCAAGGAGTATTGCAGACAGACATTTCGGTGTAGGAGGAGACGGGCTGATTCTGATTGAGCCTAGCGACAAGGCGGATGCCTATATGCACATGTTTAATGCAGACGGTTCAGAGGGCTCCATGTGCGGAAACGGGATTCGCTGTGTGGCAAAATACATTTACGACCACGGCATTGTGGACAAGGAAAGAAGACAGCTTCGCATAGAGACCAAATCCGGTATCAAAGACATTGAAATCTTTGTAAAAGACGGAAAAATGGAAAAGGCTACCGTGGATATGGGAGAAGTCAAGCTGGACGGAGAACTGCCGGAGAATATAGAGGTACGGGGCATGTCCCTTCAATTCGTGGGCATTGATGTAGGAAATCCCCATGCGGTATATTTCCTGGAGGACAATCCTGAGCTGTCCGTTTCTTCCGTTTCGGAATTGGACTTGGAAAAAATCGGAAAAGATTTCGAAGAGCATCCCCGTTTTCCGGATAAGGTAAATGCAGAGTTTATTCAAGTGCTTTCCCCTTCGGAAATTCGCTTTAGAGTATACGAAAGAGGTTCCGGAGAGACCCTGGCCTGCGGAACAGGCGCTACTGCAGCTGTAGTGGCGGGAATTCTGATGGGAAGATTAGAAGATAAGGCTACGGTGCATCTCCTGGGAGGAGATTTGGAAATATCTTATGATAAAAAAACCGGTCACGCCTTTATGACGGGACCGGCCAGAGAAGTCTTTAACGGGGAATGGATATAGAAGTTCATGTGCTTTATGGCGTATAGGCTTAAATGAGGGCACGCTCCCGCTAACCTCGCCTTGACTGAGCAGTGGTTTATGTTAACCACTGCTCACTTTGCTTGTGCGCCTAGCGGCGCACGTTTCTAACGGGT
>CAUUUY010000134.1:0-5369 GCA_963548305.1 uncultured Oribacterium sp. | reverse complement strand
CAAAGCAGGAGAAATGGTATTAGCCAAGATTAAAGCGGGAATGTCCGCATGGCTGGTTACATCGACATGAGAAATCAATGCAACGCTGGCAATCACCATGGTTCCCATAATGAACACTGCAGAGAAAAGCATTCCGATATTTACTTCCTTTACCCGGTTCTTAGAACCAATTTCTGCCAGGAAGCTGGCGAACCACAGAAGCATGAAGCCTGCATAGGAAGCTCCGGAGAGGAAGGGATTACCGTTACCTACCTGAACAATTTTATGCGTTCCGGTATCTACTGCCTTTAAATTCTCCCAGAAATTGCCTGCACCGTTAAAAATACTGATAACGGAAACCACAAGGATAAAAAATACGATGATGGGTCCAATCTTCCCTAAAGCTTCGATAACACCGTCTAATCCAAAAATTACTGTAGCAATAACAAATACGGTAAGGATTACGGCTCCTACACCATTGGGAAGTCCCCATTGCTGTGCAGCTGTAGCATTGGCTCCGCCACACATTACGATAAAGCAGGCATAGCAGAACAGTGCTGAAAAGTAGTCGAAGAAGTTTCCAATATACTTTCCACAATAGTGGGTGTAAATATCTCCACCTCTCTTTAGCTTCAAACGATTTCCGTTTGTTGCGAAGGAAAGATCGGTATAGATATAGATTGCTGCATTCACAGCGATGACAATCCATAGCTTTGATCCGTAAGAAGCCACGTACTGAATAATCTCTTGCATGGTGGCAAATCCGGCCCCAATGTAGAAAGCGATGCAAGCTCCACAGAAGCTAACCACTTTCATGAACTGCAAACTCTTTTTTTCCATTATTCTACTCCTTATTTTTCTTTTAATTCATTCATTTTTTAAGATGAATGTAAAGCAAATTGATAGTTTCGTTCTTCCTCCTTTCCCCTGATGTTTAATTGTTACTGTCCTCTATATTGTTTCCACATTATATCCGATAATTGAATACTATTCAATCTATTTTTCGGATATTAGGGAAATTTTTTTAGTTATTTCTTACTATTTTTTGTTTCCAGTCGCAAGATTTTTTGTTTATATTTTAACAATCCCATTTATGTGTAAGTAAATTTTGTCCCTTTTTTCTTCATTTTTTGGTACAAAAATAAGCGTAACTGCAAGAATGTATGTCATACCCACAGCTGCACTTCTTATACAATCGGCCCGGGGCACCTGCGACAACTTGATTACACTCAAATTACGAAGGCAGCCCCTGCCTTTTGTTTTCTTTCCGGACTTTCTTTAGGACAGCTTCTCTAAAGGAAGGAGAATAGCCCGAAAGTTATATACTTTCTCCGAGAGAGATTAGGAAATGTATCCCTTTGCTCTTAAAATCTCTTCAGACTTTGCTAAATTGCTTTCAGAAATGAGGATAATCGGCCCTGTACAGCCCATTCCGGATTCCGCATAAATCTTTTCTTTCCAAAGCTCCAATACCGCATCATCCAAATCTGTTACTTCAATGCCGTATATAGCTTCGGTAACAATCTCCTTTGCCGGCATGGGAACAACTTCTCCCTGCTCCTTTGGCTTATTTGCTTCTCTGATTTCTGCAAGAATGCTATCTAAGCCGGCTTTCTTAGCCAATGCAAACTCTTCCTTTGCTACCCCAAAGACATTTCCCTTAATCAGATCTCCTGCAAAGCGAAGCGCATTTGCCAAAACCGGTGCTCCGGAAGCTCTGGAAACAATCATCACCAGCTGATTATAGTTCTCACCGATTCCGGGACCATAGCCATAGCCCTGAGCCTCAAAAGAGCCTCCTGTGTTGAAGGAAGAAAGCATCTTGGACAATACATTTCCGGTTAAGGAATCACACACCAATACATCCGGTGTTCCTCTAAGAACGTCATTTCCACGAAGAACCGCACCGCCGTCGGATCTGGAGGACTCTGCGAAGTGAAGAGGATAGCCGTTGGACTGTAATTTCTTTAAGGCCTTCTCGGTCTGTCTTGCACCGTCTACATTTAAAATACCTACAGTAGGCTCCTTGATGCCGCAAGCCTTTGCTGTGATGATTCCGTAAAGGGCATTCTTCACCATTCCTTCAATACGATCTGTACTGGAGGTTCCTGTAGTATTGGCAATGAACATCTCCTTGCCGAATGCAGGAGTAATGGCTCTTCCTACAGTGGATACACCGATGGGGAAGGGATAGTGCATGGTTACCGCACCGTCAATCTTATGCTCCTTTAAAAGAGCATCCATCTTGTCATGTCCCTCTTCATCATTGTCCACCACAAGGGTTTCTACCGCATCATTTTTCAAAGAACCGATATAGAGTACGTCCACCCCATCCTTAGCCGCATCCACGGCAGCCTTCATGGAATTTTCCTCTCCGTGCTCCGAGCCCATACCTGTTAAAGCAATTCTCGGTTTCTTAGAAAAAGAGCCTGTTTCCAAACCTTCCGCCATAGCCAAAAAGGTATCCGCAATGAGCTCTTTTATTTCTTTTGCCATAATTCTCACCCTTTCTTCTATGCGCCTAAAATAGACTGTGCAAATTCCTTCATGGATTTCGCGATTAAGGAACGGATTTCTTCTTCAGATACTGCTCCGCCCTGACCCTTTCCGGTATTTTTCTGAATCAGGAAGGAGACACCGTCAAAGAGGTTTGTCATACGGCCAAGGAAGAGAGATCCCTTTCCGATAATCATAACTCTCTCCATATCTCCCTTTTCAATGCTTTCCTTGGCAAATCCCACATAAGGAACACCGGAAGGAATATGACCCTGGGTTGGAGCATATCCTACCAGGCCCTTCTCCTCACAGAACTTTGCTAAATCAGCCTTCTCAAGCCATCCCTTCTTAACAGCAAGAGCAGCAATCATCTTATAGTTTGCCATAGGAACATCTCCGGCTCCGGCAGGCTTGGTAATATCCGCATTCTGCATCTCAGGAGAGAACTTATCCACATCATTTACAGTAAGGCCTGCCTTCTCCAAAGGATCCGCTACTAAGGAACCGATAACGTTCTGTGGTGCGGCACCTGTTCCAACGGTATGTCTTCCAATAACATCCAGGTTGATTTCTGCGGAAACGCCGTCATTTTCAGAAACTACTACAGAGAAGGAGCCCAAGCAATCCTCCAGCATGGGAAGCTCTTTCTTTACATGGTCTTTTCCGTTCATGGCAAGCTTAGGTACGCAACCTCCGCCGATTACAAGTACGGTATGGAAAGCGCCTGCCTTTACCAAAGAAGCTGCCTCAATCATAGCATGGGAAGGTCCGGCACAGAAGCCTCTTGCATCGGAGCCGGTAGCATTCTCCAGTCCTGCAATCTCCGCTACAGCCTTCGCAAAGTTTCCGCCACCTCTCTGGTTTACGTCTCCGCAGGCTTCCTCGGAGCAGTCGATAACATATTCAATGGAAAGCGGGTCTACATTGGAGGACTTTAAGGAGTGAAGAACAGCCAAAACGGAGCTTGCCTTGTTCATCAAGTTCTCCAGCATTACTTCAGCGGAAAGGTTTACGTCAATATCATGGGCTCTCTTTACGCATCCTACCAGCTTACCTTCATAGAAAAGAGGCTCTGCCTCATGAGCATCCACAAATCCCTTAATCACGGAATTCTCTACACCTTCTTGTACTCTGGCAAGGATTGCTTCTGTGATTACAGGATCCTTAGCAAGCTCTCCCTTGTTTGCTGCTACGAAGTCCTTATCCAAATAGAAAACCTCAAAGCAGTCACAAGCCTGTGCCAAAAGAAGGAACTCGTTCTCCGGCATAATCTCTCCGAAATGACCATAACGGTTGGCATTTTCTACCTTCTTATCGAAATAGGGGAACTCCACCTTGGCAAACTCCTCGGGAGTCTTGTTTCCGATATATACCTGGTTTGGCCAGTAAGCTACACAATCCTCAAAGCTACGAACGTGCTTTCCCATTTCCTTTAAGAACTCACCGTCAGGATTTACCAGTCTTTCCTGCACAATGGTGGAGCCGTGCTGCAACATCAAGCCGGGAGTATATGCCAAACAATATCCGGAACCTTTAATGACACTATTCATTTTGATCACCTCATAATTTATTGTTAAGTTTTACAAATTTACCAAAGAAAAGATAGTTCTTTTTCTATTTTTAGTACTTTTTTTGAAAAGTATTTTGAGAAAAAAGGGAGCCCGTAAAAAGCTCCCTCGGTTTTAAAGGTACTTGCAATATTCAGAGCGAATACTATTCATTTCGTTGACAATATCGTCTACATCTAAAACCATTTCCATCATACTAACCTGGTCTTCATAAACAGATTCGTCAAACTCTGCCTTCAACTCTGGTTCGCAAACATGATATACCGTGAGTCCAAGCTGGACCCCAGTCAATGGGCCGGCAAAAGTAGGATCTCCTGCTGTAACGGTCTCAGCTGCAAGTCCTGCAGCCTCCCCCTCAGCAGCGCCAAGTACAACAACCAGATTCTCTGGTCCGAACTTATCAGCAAAATCCTTTACTCTCTTTTGATTTTCCAAGTCCATTGCGCCTGCGCTCGTTCAAACGAAGCACTCGGTGGAAGCAAATACTACTTCTCCGCCGGCGGTCTCTACACAAGCCTGAATAGCAGGTCCTGGTACACCGTCACGGTCACCGATGATGATAACTTTTTTACCCTTTAAAATAGCCATCTTTTCTCTCCTTTCTTTAAAGATATGTATCGTAATGACTTTCGTCAAATACGCAAATGAAACGATTGCTTACTGGTTTAAAGCAACATACTTTTCAACCATCTTCTGGATGGACTCTTCTGTTGCATCATCCTTAACCAGCTCTTCCACCTTCTGTCCATCCTTATAGATAGCCATAACGGGAAGTCCTAAAATCTTCTGGCCGATAGCCAATCTTCTAGCCTTTGTAGTATTCAGAGAAGTGAACTTTAACTTTCCCTCATACTTGTCAGCCAAAGAATGTACGAATGGCATAAGTGCAGCACAGGGAACACATCCATCTCCGAAGAAATCTACAAATACATAGCCGGATGCCTTCAGCACTTCCTCTTCGAAGGTATTCTTATCAACCTCTAACATCTTGTCCTCCTTTATTTGTGTTCGTTAATATATTTCTCTGCCTGGGTGGCTGCAATAGCACCATCCGCAGCAGCAGTAACCACTTGTCTAAGACTCTTTACACGCACATCTCCAACGGTGAAAACGCCGGGAATATTGGTGTGCATATCTTCGTCTGTAGGGATATATCCTCTGTCATCCATTTCCAGATTGGTTTCCTGGAAAATCTCTGTGGTAGGAATTCTGCCGATAAATCCGAAAATTCCGAACATTCCGTCCTCTTCACTGGCTTCCAATACCTGCTCTTCTCCGGTAACCACATTCTTTACCTTAATCTTCTGAAGAATATCATCTCCGGAC
>CAUUUY010000133.1:0-5421 GCA_963548305.1 uncultured Oribacterium sp. | reverse complement strand
ATTCCGAAATGCTCTCTGGCAGGAATTCCGGATGCACGACAAAGGGCTACGAACATAGAGTTAATGTCGGTACATTTTCCGGTCATGGTGGTGTCTAAAAGAGCACAAACATCTCCTTCACCACAACCTTTTACACTTTCATCTCGATTCATGTTGTCAATAACCCAATCATAGATAGCTCTGGCCTTCTCTAAATCTGTGGTCTTTCCTTCGGTAACTTCTGCGGCCTTATTCTTCACCTGATCATTCAAGGGAAGGTTCTTGGAAGGCTCTAAATACTTCTTTACATCCGCAGGAATCTCCGCCTTTTCATCCTCCTTTAATTCAGGACTGACGATTTCTTCTCTCTTTACCTGTAAATCCAGCTTTACCACTCTGTCGGTAGGCTCGGCATTTTCATCCCATTCCACATAGAGCATCTTATTGCCCCAGTCGTCCGTGTTCATTTCCGCCTTGGCATTTCCTGCATCATACTTTACGTCCTCAACAGTCTGATACTCACTGCTTTGAGGAACAGGAATCCAAAGACGAACCTTCTTTCCCTTTTCGTACTTGGATAAGTCAATGGTATTGTTCACCGCCCCCTCAACTACCTTCTTTTCGGAAGCTTCTGCCTTTTCCGTCTCCTTCTCAGAGCTCTTCTCCGTTGCGGCAACAGATTCTGTGCTCTTCTCTGTGCCCTTTGCACTTGTTTCTACTTTGCTTGCCGCCTTATTTCCGCAAGCAGCCATAAGCATGCCTACTGTTCCCAAGAGTAACATGACCTTTAAGCTTTTTCTCATTTTTTCCTCCTTAAGCCACTCTTTTAAACTGTAACGAGGAAGAGTATACGCCAGAGGTCTACGGTAGAGAAATTGAATTTCACAATAAATATTTGGTTTTATTAAATAAACTTATAAATAGAGTCAACTATTATAGCCTGACACCACACCGCCAACTCGAAAAAGAGCTTGTCTTATACGACAAGCCCTTTTCCATTTTACCTTTATTTTCCTTATGCTTTCTTCGCCAGTAAAGCGCTGATTCCTCCGACAGCCAATGTCACAATCCCTACTACCAGATAAATCCATTCACAGCTTCCGCTGGTTCCATATATGTCCAATACCCCTTTATAAAGGGAACCTACCGTAAGAACGGCCACACCGCTTTTCCAAAGGAAGGAAGCCAGGGAAGAGAGGAATAGCTTTTTTCCTTCTTCCTCCTCTGTATCCAAAGAACCATTCCAAAGACGATTCCCTGTACAAAGATTCAAGAGCTTTGGAAAGAAAATGAGACTTAAGGGAAGTAAAAAGGCATAGCTCATGAAAGCTGAGCTGACTCCATGGGAGAAAATCCCATAAATCTTTGCAAATACAAAGACAAAAACTGTGGTCAAAGTAATGGGAAGAAGCGATTTCCAAGATAACTGACTCGTTTTATTATCAGAAATATTCTGCCTGCTCTGCATCGTCTCCATCCTTTCTTCAGCATTGTCCTGACGGCTCGCCGAATGATAATAAATAACTTGATTCTTTTCCATTTGATGCCTCCTCTATACTAAATTTCATATCTTTATACTGATTTCCATATCTTTAGATTACATTTCGTATTTTTACTGATTTTCGTATTTTATACTCCATTTCGTATCTTGATCGCTTTTATAACTTTAAATTGATTTTTATCTCTTTAAATTGATTTTCGTAGAATTCCCTATCTTACGAGCTCTTTCCGATATATAAGATATCGCTGACTGCTCTCTCGGAAATCTTATTTCCGTTGGTGGTGGGATTATTGACCACCTCTCCCTGGAACACCATGGTGGAGGATCCGCCGCCATCCAGGTTATAAACATTGGTCGCCCCTAAAGACTTCATAAAGTTTGCCAACTCGTAAAGGCTTAATCCCGCACTTTCAGAAGTTCTTCCATCAGACACCACAAAGAGATAATGATTCTTTGCTACAGTGCCGATGGCTGTTCTTGGGTTGCTGGCCATAGCCATACCTACCTCATCATTTTCCGTAACAGCTACCTCTCCGTTCTCTACCAAAACCGGTCCGAAGGAAAGAACCTGCCAAGCCTGTTTCTGAAGCAGAGAGTCTGTAGTGGTGTCGGATTCGGAAATGAAGGAAAGGGTTCCATCCTTGGAAATCAACATATCTTCTCCGTTACTTCCCTGATTTCTGTAAACCACACCGTTTCGGATAACATACCCGCTCTGTCTTGCTCCGTAGTAGTCTCCGTTAATGGCTAAAACCGCATTGTTTTCCTCTGCCATATCGGAAGTAGTATCGGTAATGTTTCTTCCATAGGTGTTGTTTGCAAATGCGGAAAGAATACTTGTTCCGTCTGTGACCTCCACATCCGCCACATAGATATTACTGTCGTAAGCTCTATACTGGGTTACGGTAATTTTGCTCTTACTGTCAGAGTACGTGCCGATTACCGTTCCGGAACTTGAGCTGCTTGTGCTACCGGAGCTACCCTGTCCTCCCCGTCCCGGGCCGCCTTGACCATGTCCTCCCGGACCGCCATTGCCGGGACCGCCGAAGCCCTGTCCATTATCGACTCCGCCATTTCCGCCAAATCCCTGGTCGGAACTGTTTTCATCGTAATTCTCGTTATTTTCACCATCCTGATTGTAGCCGTCTTGATTAAAACCATTTTGCTCGGAATCATCTTGATTGAAACCACTTTGCCCGGCGTTATTGGAACTTAAACCGTCCTGATCCTGATTAGCTGCATAGGCATTTTCCACCTCAGTACTCTCCTCTTCATTTATAGACAGCCCGTTGGAATCTAAGTTCTGTCCCGACACCGTCTGCATGGGGTGGGGGATTACGAAGGTATCCAAGAGGGCATAGGAGGTAAATGAAGCCAATGCCACACCGCATATAATTCCTGCTTTTTTTCCGTTAAACTTTCTCATATTTCTATCCTTTCCTTATGCCTGTACCTGCATAATCTGCTTGTTTTTCTCTTTTACGACTTCTTCAAAAACCGCTAATTCCTCATCCTTTTTTTCAGAAAATGCCGTAGATGCTTCTATCTTTGTTGCACCATAGGGCTTCCTAAGCTCTTCCTGATTGGCTGCTACTTTCTTACTGCTATTCTTTTCAAAAATCCATTTCTTTTGCACGAAGTAAGACAGACAGAACAACAAGCCTTCCGTCAAAATCTTCGCCAGGTAGGGATTCAGTCCCAAGCTTCCTACAATTCCCGATAAGATAAAGCTGTTAATTAAGAAGATAAATGCTGCCAATCCCAGATAAGAGAAGTACTCTTCCTTCTTAAAGCTCTTTAGTACGGATAGATTCCACTTAGATCCCTTCTGTACTTTAGTGTTTTCCATCCTTTTTTTGCTTTCTGCAATATCTTCCTTCTCTCTATCCGTGGAGAACACCATGGTCTTGTTTAAGAAGAAATTCAGGTGTAGGGAAATGACTCTTGCCAGGAAATTCGATACAAACAGTCCTCCTGTAGTCAGGAAGAAGAAACTGTAGAGCAGAAAATCCGCAAGAAAGGATAATAAGGAGCTGGCAGAGAACTTCAAAATCTGCTTGTAAATCCGATAAGAATCCTTCACCGTATCAAAATGGCTTTCCGCATTATCATTGATATATACCGTTTCAATAGGCACCTCTTCCATAGGTACTCCTTCCTTTGCCAAAAACAAAAGCACATTCATTTCGTATTCGTAACGCTCTCCGGGAATCGTCAGCATTTCCGGAATCATCTTGCCGGAAAATGCCCTCATCCCTGTCTGGGTATCATTCACTTCCACGCCGGTGCAAAGATGAAACACCTCCTTGGTAATGCCATTTCCGATTCTGGAACGAAGGGGAGAATCCTTGGACTGGGTTCTGCTCCCAAGAATCAAAGTATCTTTTTTCTCCTCTGCTACAGAAAGTAGATTGAGGGCGTCCTTCAGCAAATGCTGTCCATCCGCATCCAAGGTGATAATGGTGAAATTCCCTTGCAGTCCCGCATTTTCCTTCTGCAAATATTCCAGTCCCGCCTTTAAAGCGGCACCCTTTCCTCTATTTTCCGGAAAGGACAGCACTCTGGCCTCCGTTTCCCTTTCTATCTTATGGAAGAGAGACAAATACTCCTCTCCCGAGCCGTCATTTACAATCAGGCAATCCATTCCATGTTCTTCAATTCCTTTTACAAATTCCAATAACTGTATATTGGGTTTATAAGCCGGTATTAAGGCAATACTCTTTTTCATGCTTATCCCTCCTTGTCTGCTTTCGTTTCCTGAAAGAAAAGTTGGAAGCACTTGCTTCAATTCCTTTCATGGCTGGAGTATAGGAGAAAAAACTGAAATGAAGCTGAAAATAAGAAAAAAATCGGTTTTATCCATATCGGCAAAAAAAATAAAATTTGCCGATATGGTATTGTGTTCTCACTCGTTAACGATATATTATATAGTGAACCATAACGGCAAAAAAACAAGAATTTGCCGATATAGAAAAGAGGTCTGAATGAAGGATTATTTACTTAGGGATACGTTGCCTGACTATACCATTTCAAGACAGGATATCTTAAAGCTGGCACAAAAAAACAATCCTCTTTTTCGTGAAGGGCAACTTAAAGGATTACTGTCATACATGATTGAAAATTCAAAACTCGAACATATCGGACGAAACCAATATAGAAAAGTCCTAGATTCAGTAAATACAACAAAATATGAAAATCAATACTCCGATATTTCCTTACAAATAATTTCTATCATGGAGGAAGAATTTCCTTTGATTGAATACAGAATTTGGGAATTCCGATGGCTGAATGAATTTCTCAATCATCAGATTGGTCGCAATTACATCTTCCTTGAGGTAGAAAAGGACGGATGCGAATTTGTATTCGAGCGAATAGTGTCTGAATTTACGGGAAAAGTACTTCTAAAACCTGATTTAAACCAGATTCTTCGCTATGGCATCGATAACAGCATAATCATTGATCGCCTAATTAGTGAATCTCCAAAAGGAAGAAATAAGCAGCATCAACTAGCAATTGAAAAACTGATCGTTGATTTATTTGCTAACAAGCGACTGAAGGAAATGCTCTCTTTCGGAGATTATCCGGCGGCTTTGGAAGCTATTTTTTCATTATATGAAGTCGATCAAGTGAAAATGTTTCGGTACGCACGACGCAGAAACAAAGAAAGAGAACTGAGGGAATTCCTTCAAAATAAAACGAACATAGAGCTGAAAGTTTGGTGATGTATGATAACAAGAGATAACTTCACATTGGAACACGTGCTTAATTTAAAGAAAAATCGAATGGTGGACAGTTTCATTTTAGAAAGAAGCATTTATGCATTCGGACTTCTTGAAGCCCTATGCAGGGTTAAGATGCCCTTTATTTTCAAGGGAGGAACCAGCCTTATGCTGTTGCTGGAACAACCCAGGCGTTTATCTACAGATATCGATATTATCGTT
>CAUUUY010000132.1:0-5429 GCA_963548305.1 uncultured Oribacterium sp. | reverse complement strand
TGATGAAATTGACTCCACCAATACGGAATGTAAAAGAAGAATTCAAGAGCTTCCTTACGGGGAAGATATTTTCTCCCATATTCCGGAGGGTACAGTCTTTCTTAGCGACTATCAAACAGCCGGAAGGGGTAGGATGGGTAAATCCTTTCTTTCTCCCAAGGGCTCAGGCCTGTACTTTAGCATCTTGACCAAGCCCAAGGGACAGAATAAGAATCCTCTGGTTTTGACCTGCCATGCGGCGGTAGCAGTAAAACGTGCGGTGAAAGAAGTTTTTGGCATGGAGCTTTCTATTAAGTGGGTGAATGACCTTTTTTACAAGGGAAAAAAACTTGTGGGAATATTGGCTGAAGGACAGCTTAGCGATTCTTCTTCTTTAGCCTATTGTATTATGGGTATCGGGATTAATCTTTTTCTTCCGGAAAGCGGATTTCCCGAGGAGCTTTCCGGTATCGCCGGAGCACTATTTGATTACGATGAAGAAAAGAAGGAAAATCTAAACCGCAATCAGTTTCTTGCTTCTATCCTGTTTCACTATTTTTCTTTGTTAGATCGGGATAAGGTGGAAGAAGAGTACAGGAGGGAAAACATCTTATTAACAAAGGATATTCTCTTTACGGAGAATCATCAGGATTATCGAGGAAGAGTTGAAGGGATTTTAGAGGACGGATCTCTTTCCGTGCGTTGCCGGGACGGCAGTACTAAGATTGTTTCCTCCGGAGAAGTTAAGGAGAAATTCCTATAGCTTAATAAGTTTAAGCTTGAGCTTAGTTCCTCATGGATTGTTCTGCATTTTCATGTTAAAATATGCAAGATTCTAAGGAAAAATGTTTATTGCAAAGGGGTTATAGATTGGGTATGAAGGATCATAGAAGGAAAAGAAGAAGTGAGCAGCATGTGGATGAGGAAGCCAATTTTATTGGGGATATTCTGAAGCTGCTCTTTGCCTTATCACTTGCTATTGTGGCTATCGTGGTTTGCTTTTTGTTTTTCAAGAATATTGCAGGCTTCTCTTTACCGAATTTAAAGGCGACAGAGGCTGCCTCGGAGAGCAGTAAGGAGGCTGTAGTGATTACGGAAGCCACCAAAGAGAGCAAAAAGAAGGAAACGGAAGCCAAGACGGAAAAGACTACGGAGGAAAGTTCGGAGGAAGAAACAACGACAAAATCCGAGGAAAGCAATAAGGAAAGCACTAAGGAATCTCCAAAGGAATCCGGAAAAGACTCCGCCTCAAAAGAGGAAAGCAGTTCCTCCGGCAAGGGCAGCAAGGAAAGCATCGGCGAATCCCCCACCTTGGAGAGTCAGAGCGGTAAAAAGAGCAGTACAGCGGCAACGAAGGAATCTACAGCCGGCCAAAAAAGCAGCAAGAGTCATAGCTCCGATGATGCGGTAGTAGGGGAAGGCCCCAAGTCTGCGGATGAGGGTGGAGAGAATCAGGGCCCGGGCCAGCCTTAGGAGAATGAGGAAGAATGATCTATTATATCTGCGGAAAATCCGCTGTGGGAAAGGATAGCATTTTCCGAGAGCTGGTGAAAAGAAGCGACTTAAAAAGGATTATCCCCTATACCACCCGGCCTATGCGCCCCATGGAGAAGGAGGGGGAGGAATATCATTTTCTTTCGGAAGAGGAGTTTTTAAAGCTTCTTTCGGAGGGGAAAATGATGGAAAGCCGTAGCTACGATACCGCCTTTGGACTTTGGTATTACGGCACGGCCTATGAGGAAGATTTTCGGGAGAAAGGCAAGGGCTTTCTCTGCATCGGAACCCTGGAAAGCTATAACAGTATTAAAGAATATCTGGGGCAGGAGTTTATCCGGCCTGTTTATATTGAGCTGGAGGATGAGATTCGTCTAAGTCGAGCCAAGGCCCGGGAGCAGGGAAATGATCCAAAGGCTTTTAAGGAGCTGGAAAGGCGTTTTCAGGCGGATAACAAGGATTTTTCGGAGGACAAGCTCCGGGAAGCCGGCATTACGAGACGCTATCACAATCTCGATTTTGAAAAATGTGTGGAAGAGATTCTGGCGGATATACAATCGGGGCTGTGAAAAGGGCTGTAGCGAGTTATACGATTGTAAAAAGAGGAGAACAGGAAGAGGAAAAAGCAAGGAATGAAGGGGATTTCCATACCGGATCATCGAATCCATCATGCTTATCTTGTGATTGGGCAGGAAGAGGACTTGCTTCGTCAGATGGCGAAGGACTTTGTGGTACGGCTTTTTCATAAAAGTAAAAAGGAAGAACCGGAAAAGCAGTTTAGCCTTCCCCTCGAAGAAGAAAGCACAGAGGCCTGGCCGGATTCTTATAGCGATATGGTAGAGCCGGAGGAACGGCTGAATTCCTATAGCGATAAAGAAGAACCGGAGGATAGCCTGAGCCTTCGCATTGAAAAGGAAGAGCATCCGGATCTGATTTTTGTGGATTATCAGGAGAAGGAAAACGGAGAGAAGAAATCCAGCATTTCCATTGACCAGATACGTCAGGAAGTGAAGGGGACGGTGGACATTTCCCCGAAGGAAGGGAAGTACAAGGTCTACGTGCTTTGCCACAGCGATAAGATGACGGTGGAGGCGCAAAACGCCCTTTTAAAAACCCTGGAGGAAGCTCCGGAGCATGTGATCATGATTCTCCTTTGTGAAAATGAAAACAAGCTTTTAGACACCGTTTTGAGCCGTGTGGTTCGAGTCTATGTGGGGGATATGCCCATAGAAAAGCAGTGGAAATTGCTGCAGGAGATTCCGGCTCTTCGTGCCTTACCCGCCTTCTTAAAGGAGATTGCCCATAAGAAGCAGGAGGAAATGCAGAAATACGCGGAGGAGCTGGGACAGCTGGACGGGCAAGAGCTCTACTGTTTTCTTGATATTATTTTGCGGGATGTGTTATGCTATAAAAGCACGAAAGACCATCATTTGCTCTATGGGCAGAGTGCCAGAGAGAGCATTACGGCCATGGCGGAAAAGTATTCCTATTGGACACTGGGACAGTGGGGAGAATATATAGAACGCTATAAAGAAGGACGGGCGGTAAATGTTGCCCAGAACTATCAGATTTTAGATTTCTTTTTGTTTTTATCCAATACATAATTATAGAAAAGCCATAAAGAAAGCCATAGAAAAAGCCATAAAGAAAGGGTTATAGATGACAGAGGTAATTGGAATAAAGTTTCGCACCGCGGGAAAGGTGTATTATTTCGCCCCCAAGGGCATAAGCTTTACAAGGGGAGAGTTTGCCGTGGTGGAAACCTCCAGAGGCGTGGAATACGGGGAAGTTTTGATGGCCAATAAGGAGCTTCCGGAGGAAAAGATTGTGATGCCTCTTAAGGAAATTCTCAGAAAGGCCACAGAGGAGGATCGGAAGCAGTACGAAATAAATCATGAAAAGGAAAGGGAAGCTTTTCAGATTTGCCGTAAGAAGATTCAAGAGCATGGTCTGGAAATGAAGCTGATTGATGTGGAATATACCTTTGATAGAGGGAAGGCACTGTTTTACTTTACCGCAGACGGCAGGGTGGATTTCCGCGCTTTGGTAAAGGATTTGGCGGCTATTTTCCGTACCAGAATTGAGCTTCGTCAGGTAGGAGTAAGAGATGAAACTAAGCTTTTAGGGGGCTATGGCTCCTGCGGCCGTCCCCTTTGCTGCCACAGCTTCCTTCCGGAATTTGCTCCGGTATCCATTAAGATGGCAAAAGAGCAGGGCTTATCCCTGAATCCCAGCAGTATCTCCGGTGTTTGCGGGCGCTTGATGTGCTGCTTGAAAAATGAAGAAGAGGTTTATGAGTTCTTAAACTCTAAATTGCCTGCAGTGGGAGATTATGCCACTACCAAGGAGGGCTTAAGAGGAGAGGTGGTTTCCGTTTCCGTCCTAAACCAGAAGGTAAAATTGATTGTGAATTTGGAAAAGGAAGATGAGAAGGAGCTTCGGGAGTATGAGGTTTCGGAACTGAAGTTTAAGCCAAGACGGAGAAAAGACGAAGCGTAATAGGCGGTTTTCAAAGGGAAAGAATAGATAGTTTATCATGGAAAGAATAGATGATTTACAATGCAAGGGCTACCGGATTATTCAGGATTCGGAAGCCTTTTGTTATGGAACGGATGCGGTGCTTTTGGCGAATTTTGCAAAGCAGGGAGTGAAGAGAGGAAGAGTCTTTGATCTTTGTACCGGAAATGGGATTGTTCCCTTGCTTTTGGCGGCAAAAAGCGAGGCGGAAAGCATTTACGGAATAGAAATTCAAAGGGAGGCGGTGGAGCTTGCCAGAAGATCCGTAGCTTTAAATAAAGAGGAGCGAATCCATATCCTGGAGGGAGACCTTTGCAAAATCCAAGAGCAAAGGACTGTAGAGGGAAAAAGCCTGGCTTCCTCCTTTACGGTGGTGACCGCAAATCCTCCCTATATGCAGGGAGACCTGCAAAATCCGTTGGAAAAGAAAAATATTGCAAGACATGAGGTGAGCTGTAGCTTTACGGATGTTTCGGAGGCGGCAAGATATTTACTGGCGCCTAAGGGGAAGTTTTATCTTGTGCATCGGCCGAAACGAATGGGGGAGATTATCAGCATTTTACGGGAAAAGGGCCTGGAGCCGAAAAGATTGCAGATGGTACATTCCTTTGTGGAGGGAGAAGCAAAGCTTTTCCTCTTGGAAGCAGTGCGGGGAGCCTCTGTAGAGCTTCGGATTTTACCGCCATTGATACTGTATCGGGAAAAGGGAGTCTATACGAAGGAGCTACTGGAGATTTACGGAGTGGGGGCATCGGAAGCTCATGGAGGGAATGCTTCGGAAAAAGCCGACTCAAAAAGCGCCATCCGCCGTATTACTCCCAATCATTCCTCAAGGCAGTAGGAGAGAAATCAATAGAGAAAGGGCGAAAACCTTATCCGTATACGGATATTATCCGAATATGGAGTCTAGGCAGAGGCCCTTTCTTTTGTTATGGTAAGGCTAAGACCGGTCAACGTTGTTCACTTGGAGAGAGTCTACAGAGAAGTCTTTCTCAAGAATGAAAAATTTCAAAAGAAAGGAGGAATTTTATCATTTTTTCACAAGCTTTTTTGCATTCTGTGGTAAAATGTCCCAAGTAGTAAGCAGTTCCTGAAAGGAAGGACAAATATGGCATTGGATGCGAAAAAATTGGTGTTTGAGCCAATACGGGTGGAGGATTCCGTCCGTATTGCTCCTTATTTTTATCGAAGACCGAACAAAACCTGTGATAGTTGTGCTTTGGACAGCTACCTCTGGGCGGAGTATTGTGACACCCGTATAGCAGAGTGGGAGGACAAGGCTCTTTTTATTCTGATGGAGAAGGACGGAGAGCAGTATACCGCTACACCTTACTGTGATGAAGAGGATTTGCCTCAGTATTTTGATTTGATTAAGGATTATTTTAATCAGGTTTTGAATAAGCCTTTAAAAATCTATCTGGCGGACGAAGAGGCGGTAA
>CAUUUY010000131.1:0-5512 GCA_963548305.1 uncultured Oribacterium sp. | reverse complement strand
GGTTACTACCATACGGCAGCAGGAGTACCAGGGCATCAGATCGGACTTATAGCTTACCACCTTCAGCTTGGGCTGCTGCTGAACCTCGTAATTACGGCTGGTTCCCACAACGGCATAGTCCACCTCTCCCTTGATTACTGCGGCGGTCATGTCGGAGTAGTTGGGATAATGTACCCACTTCACATCGGTTTTCGGATCATAGCCCTTTTCCAGAAGCGCACCGCCGATGGTGTAATCGGAAGCGTCCGCCGCAACGGTTTTCCCTACCAGACTTTCTACCCCTTTCCAGTCGTTGTTGTCGGCTCTGGTGATAATGGGCATACATCCGGTTGCCATATAGCCTCCTACAATTTGCAGGTCTTCTCCGGCAGCCAAGGTCTGTAAGGGACCGTTGGTGCCGTAGTTGGAGAAAATGTCGATATTTCCGGAAAGAAGAGCGGTGGTAGCGTCATTGCTGGCATCAAAGGGCTTCTGGGTGATTTCGATACCCTCGTCTTTAAACCATCCCTTTTCCATGGCCAGCTCCTGAAAGGCATTACCGCTGTTGTCTCTTGCCCAGTTAATCTTGATAACTTTGTTATCCTTGCCTTCAGCCTTTTCCTTGCCGTCTTCGGCCTTAGAGCCATCCTCTGCCTTGGCGCTTCCCTCCTTGGCGGTATCTGTGCCGGAGTTCTTGCTGTCTCCGCTTCCCTGCCCCTGACAAGCAAATAAAGCGAGAGATAAAGGAAGTACCGCTGCCAACACTTTGATTCTTTTCATAAATCTCCTTTCATGCCTACATAGCTGTATATCAGCCTGCCGTTCCTATCCTAAGAGGATTTGCCTTTTCGAATCGGACTTTTTCTATCCTAAGAGGACTGCCGATTCGAACCGGACTGTTCTAACCCAAGAGGGACTCTTCTTCTCCCTTTTCGATGTCTTCATTTAAATAGGAAAGCAGGGTGTTTCTTTGGGTAATAAAAAACTCATTTTCAAAGAGTAAATCCGAGCGATTGCGTAAATCCTTCGGAATCTCCACGGAGTGAATAATATGACTGGGAGCCTGGCCCAAAACGAAAATGCGGTCTGCAAGGAGCAGCGCCTCATCAATGTCGTGGGTGACAAAGAGCACGGTTTTTCGTTCTGTCCTTTCCTTGCAAAGGGAGATTAACAGCCTTTGCAGCTTTCTTCTGGTGATGGCGTCCAGCGCACCGAAGGGCTCATCCATCAAGAGGATGGGGGCATCCATACCGAAGGCCTGGGCGATGGCGGTACGCTGCTTCATTCCGCCGGACAGGCTCTTGGGAAGCTTATGATAAAGCTCGGGCTTTAAGCCAACCATCTGCAAAAGCTCACCGACCCGCTTCTCCAGCTTCTTTTTATCTTCCTTAGGAAAACATTGTTGCAGGGCAATCAGGATATTTTTCCCGATGCTTAGCCAAGGAAAAAGGCCGTAATCCTGAAACACCACGGCTCTTTGTAAGGAGGTTCCCTGTATTTTTTCCTCGCCAATCAGAATTTCTCCGGAACTGGCGGTTTCCAAGCCAGCAAAGAGGCGCAGTAGGGTGCTTTTTCCGCAACCGGACTGTCCAAGAATGCAGACGAATTCTCCCTGAGAAAATTGGGCGGTGATATTTTCCAAAATGGTTCTTTGATCATCCGTATAGTGAAAGGATAGATTCTTGATGAAAATTTCTGCCATTCTGCTCCTCCTGATTTTTTCCATAAAGCAAGAAATAAGTGTTTTGAATGTATAAATTAATTTTCCACAAAATATTATCAAGATTAAAAATATTTGTCCAATTTCAAAACATAATAGACGAGCTTGATGATTTAAAATAACTATAATTATAAAGGGACTATAAAATCCTTAAAAAGCAAAGGGAAGGAACAGTTTCCGGAAAAAGAGAAAAAACAAATTATTATTAAAAAGCTTATATAAAATTGCAAAATGTGCCGATAATATAATTACTTATCAGAATATTGTGAAGATAAGGGAAAGAACTGCCAAAGAAGGCAGCTCGTAGAGAGAGTAAGAAGTACTAAGCTTAGCGGTAAAGAAGAAAGTTATTTAGGAAGAAAGTCGCTAAGAAAGTCACTAAGAAAGTCACTAATGAAGTGTGCCGCTAAAGTAGGAGGAAAGGAAAGAGGAAAGAAAGCATGAAGGGAAAAAAGAGAATACAATTTATCGGTTTTTTTCTCTGCCTTTTGTTGGGGAATTCGTTGTTTGTTCCGAAGAGCTATGCCGCCGTTGCTCCGGTAAAAGTGGAGATTCCGGTGAGCTTGTATGCCGCGGGAGATTCATTCCCGGAGGAAGAATTTACGGTGGAGCTGGAACCGGTGATATCCGGTTCTAATTTGGTGCCGGATGAGAAAGAGATTCGTCTCACTTTAGGGGCGGGAAAAACAAAGGAAGAGAAACGATTTGCCCCCATTTCCTTTTCAGAGGAGGGAATCTATCAGTACGATATTCGTCAGAAAAAGGGTGATACGGAATATATGACCTATGACGATAGGGAGTATCTGGTTTCCGTAAAAGTAGAATTGCAAAATAAGGATAGTGCGGGAAATCCAAGACCTGCCTATCTGACGGCGGTATTGATTGTAACGGATCGAAACGATCCTCTAAAGCAGGATATGAAAAGGGGAGAAATTGCCTTCCATAACCGTTATGACAAGCCGAAGCCTCCGGAGCCGGAAACGCCCCCGGAGACAGTGCCGCCGGAGCCAACCCCTCCGAATCCGAACACCCCGCCCGGACCGGGTAAGCCTCCCGGGGAAAGCGGCAAGCCCCCCGCTCCCATTGTGAGCCATGATCCCGGCGTTTTAGGGGTAAAGAAGCTGGAAATCTTTAATCCGATAGTGGAGATTCCGAAGATTTGTACCAAGATTTATCGTACGGCCAGAAATGTGGCCACCGGTGATGAAAGCGGAATGTTTTTCTTTGGTGTGTCCTTCAGCCTTTCCCTCTTTGGCATCAGCCTATATTTTTATAAGAGAAGAGGAAAAGACTTATCCTCCGAATAAGCGGTAGGAACATAAGGAAAGGTACACACTTCTGAATAAAGATTTGGAAGAAAAGGAAGGGATTTATCCTCCGAATAGGTCTCGTAAAGAGCTAACAAACAGTCGAAATCGAAAGAATTTCTAAAGACCTTGACACCCTCTTAGGAGGGTGTTATTCTTTGAAAAGGTTTAGCACTCGAAATTGATGATTGCTAACAAATGAGACAAAACGTAAAGGAATGAGGAAGAAGAGCAGAAGCTTTTTCCTTGTTTCAGAAGGGATATGTATATGAGCATGCAAGATATTTTGGAACAAATCCGTTCCCTTTTAAAAAAGAAGAAAAGGGGGCGGATTTCTGCCATTTCTCGGGATATTCCTCAGGATATGCTAAAAAAGCAAAATTCTAAACAGGGAAATGAAATACAAAGCCCCCCAAGTCAAAGCTCTGAAGTACAAAGCTTTTCAGGCCAAAAATCCGGCGAGCAAAATAGGGAAGGCCGGGAAGCTGCATTAGGAAGCTCTTCGGAGAAAGCTGCCGAAGGACAGGAGGGACAAAAGCTCCATGGACAAGAGGCGGATGCACGAATGACGGCTCAAAATGCTGCCGGAGTGAATACAGTAACGGTTCAAGCTGTAGCGGAAGATTCGACAGCGGAAAAAAACACAGCCGAGCAGAGTGCAGAAGGGCAAAACGGTATAGAACGAGCGAAAGACAATATGACAGAGTATAGAGGAGGAAATGTGATGCGGGTAATTCCGGTTTATAATATGATGGTTCTTCCCCATTCCTACATTTATTTTCAGGTACAAAGCTTTAAAAATATTGCAGGACAGGAAATCAGACAGGACGACCATGTGTTACTGGCTGTTTTAAAGGAAGATAGCTTTAATACAAAGGATTTAAGAAAGGAAGAGTTCCACTCCGTTGCGGTAGAGGGAAGTGTTACGGAAATCAGCGGAGACGGCTACGTGGTGGTTCGTACAGGACAGAGAGTTAAAATTCTGGAGTTGGCTCAAAAAGAAGGGGATCCCCTGTTGTTGGAAACCGCCCCATTAAGCGATATCGAGGATTTGGATCGGGAGGATTCCGAGCGTAAGCTGAAGGAAATCAAGGCGGAATTAAAGACGCTGGTGGATCGTTTTAGAGCCGGAAGCATTATGCAGACCATGATTGACCAGTACGGTTCCATTCAAGAGGTGGCTTGCATTCTTTCCCCATGGCTCAGTTTGAAAAATGAAGAACGCTACCAGGTTTTGAAGGAGGACAGACTTTCCGTTCGTACCAAGATGCTGGAGCAGATTCTTTATGAATATGTAGAGGTCACCAAGGTTACCTCCGATGCCAGAAATCAGCAGCAGGAGGACTACCAGAAGCTCTATAAGGAGCAGGCTTTACAAAAACAAATCGACTATTTGCAAAAAGAGCTGGATGAGATGCATCCGGAGAAGGTTTCCGATTTAAGAAAGCTGGAGCTTAAGATTGAAGAATCCGGCATGAATGAGATTGCCAAGAAGGAAGCCTCAAAGATTTTAAATCGTTTGAAAAATGAAGGTACCAACGGTCAAGAGGCAGGTATGCTCTATGACTATATGGACTTTGTGACAGGACTTTCCTGGAAGAAGGAAGAGCAGAAGAGCATTGACCTGGATGAGGCGGAGAAGATTCTTTCCGAAGACCACTTCGGTTTAAAGAAGGTAAAGGAAAGAATGATTCAGCAGATTGCCGTGATGAACTTAAAGAAGCAGCAGTCCGGCTCCATCCTTCTCTTTGTAGGTGCCCCCGGAACCGGAAAAACCAGTATTGGAAAGAGCATTGCGAAAGCTCTTGGCAGAAAATATGTCCGGGTGAGCCTGGGCGGTGTTCGAGATGAGGCGGATATTCGCGGCCATAGAAGAACCTATCTGGGTGCTATGCCCGGAAGAATCATGGACGGTATCCATAAGGCGGGAGTTTCCAACCCGGTAATGGTATTGGATGAGGTGGACAAGCTTTCCTCCTCTTACAACGGAGATCCGGCAGCGGCATTGTTGGAGGTTCTGGATCCGGAGCAGAATAATACCTTTACGGATCACTATATGAATGTACCCTACGACCTTTCCGATGTACTCTTCATTTGTACCGCAAACACCACAGACAGTATTCCCGCACCTCTCTTAAACCGTATGGAGGTGATTCAGTATCAGGGCTATACCCCAAGGGAGAAGTTTGAAATTGGTAAACGGCATCTGATGAAGAAGGCTCTGAAAAATGTAGGTCTTCAGCCGGAAAATGTGGAGCTCAGCGATGAAGCTTTGGAAAGCATTATCTCCGACTACACCAGAGAAGGCGGTGTGAGAGGGCTGAAAAAGCGCCTGGATACCCTCTGCAGAATTGCCGCTGTCCATTTGGTAAGAGGAAAGGGCGAGAAGATTACCGTAGGAAAAGAGGATCTTCAGGAGTATCTGGATATGAATCCTCTCCATCATAGAGCTGTGGAAGAAAAGGGCAGAGCCGGTGTGGTAACAGGTCTTGCTTGGACCGCCGTG
>CAUUUY010000130.1:0-5525 GCA_963548305.1 uncultured Oribacterium sp. | reverse complement strand
GTATACGGTTTCCGTAGGGAAAGCCACTAAGCCTCCCTGCTTTAGGATCTCAGCGGCCTCTGAAATTCCTTCTTTTCCAAAGATTTTTGTCTTCATCCTGACGCCTCTACTTTAAGATGTTTCTATAATGCTTTTTTACTGTTTAATCATGCTGTTTTATGAAGCCTTTTCTTCTAAATTCAGAATGGACCAAAATCCCTGGGGCTCCTGTCCCAGCTTCCAAGCCGCAACACCCTGAATGCCCTTTTCCCGGAGCAAACTCATCTTTGCTTCCATGGACTTTTCATCCTCCATCCAGATTTCCTTTTTCTCATTTCCGTCCTGAATCACGCCATAGTATTGGCCAATATCCTCTTTCCACTCTAAAGGAACATTTTTTTCTATAATCCATTCCTTCGCCTTTTTGATGGAAAGAGCCTCGGAACGGAGCTTTCCGTTTGCATCGGTAATCCAGACTCTGGTATAGAACGGCAGGGCAATAATTACTCTGTTCTTATCCATCTTCGCAGCGCTTTCGTCAATTCCTCGCTCCACATAGCTTAAAGACGAAACGGATCCTGCTTCCTCGGAACCTGCATAATGCTCGTCATAGCACATAATGACCACATAATCACAAATCTCTCCCAGCTCCTTGATATTGTAGTAAGCATTATAAGAATAGGGAACATAGCAATCCACACTCAAAAAGAGATCCTCGGTGCGGCAGGCAATGGAGAGCTCTCGCATAAACTCCAGATAATCTCTGGCTGCACCTTCCGGTAAAAGCTCAATATCCACATTGATTCCGTCAATCTGCTTTTCCTTTAAATCCTTTACCAAATTTTCAATCAAAGCACTTCTATGCTTTGCCGCAGAAAAAAGCGCCTTGGCATCCACCTTTCCCGCATCAAAGTTATTGAGGGTGGCAAATACCTTCTTTCCTGCTGCATGAGCCTTGGCTACATAGTTGGCATCGCTATAGGAAATAAAGTTACCTGCATTGTCGGAAAGCACATACCAGGTAGGTGCCACGATATTTGACTCTGCCGCATTTGGCAATAAGGTATCCAAAGTATTGTTGGCTTCCGGAGTGGTAATCTGATGGAAGGCCAAAGTAGGATGAACTCCCTCTCCCATGCTTTTGTGAGAATAAACCGGTGCCTGGAAGTCGGAGCTTTTTTCAATCTCCACCTCATCTCCTAAACGACTGTTTCTAAGGTAGCCGATAAAGCCGTCCTTGGTTTCCACCTTGGACCACTTCTCCATTTTCTCTAAAACCAGAACCTTATCTCCCTTTTCCAGGTCCGTAAGGATAGGACTCTTCACTCCCCCCTGCACGCGAACCGCCTCTTTAGCCGTTAAAGTCGCCTGCTTTTCCTTGCCAAAAGCATTGTAAAGGAAGACTCTTTTATGCTCCGCATCCGTAAAGCTTTCTACTTCCAGGGCAGTATGGGACTGAATCAGAGAGAGGCTGAGGAAAATGTTTTTCCCGTCCACAAAATAGGGAAGCTTTCCATCCTTTCCCTTTTCTCCCGGCTGATAGATTTCCACAGAATCCGGCAGGGCATAGCGGAGTGTTTTCTCATCATCGTCATAATAAAAACGAATATTTAACTGCTTTACCACAAAGCCATAGGGGAGATAAACCTCTCCATCCTGCATTCTTCCCAGAGTCAATACGGAATCCTCCACCTGTTTTTCATGGTTTAAATACAGCTCCACATTGTCTCCGGATACGGAAAAATAGCTGTTTAAGTCCGCTCTGGCTTTGGTGGGCATATATTTCTTCACATAGTAAAAAAGACCTGCCCCCGCAAAAAGCACAATAAAGCAAAAAAAGATCAGAAAAAAAGGAATGAGACTCTTTCCCCCACTCTTCCCCCTTTTTCTGCTCTGTCTTTCTCTTAGTTCTTCCATTCCTTACCCCTTCTATACTTTCATCAGCACGATTCATTATTCCAAAGAAACTATTTTATTATACAAAAATCCCCCCTTTTCCCCATTAAGAAAAGGAGGCATTTTCCTTAATTCTTCTCTTCCAATCGTGCCAGTTTCTCTGCCTGATCCTCGGTAATCAACGGGTCAATTAAGAGATCCAGATCTCCGGAAAGCACTGCATCAATGTTGTAAAGAGTAAGCTTGATTCTATGATCTGTTACTCTTCCCTGGGGGAAGTTGTAGGTACGAATCTTCTCGGAGCGGTCTCCCGTTCCCAACTGAGAACGCTTCTCCGCCGCATTTTCCGACTGCTGCTTTTCCAACTCGATTTCATAAAGTCTTGCTCTCAGAAGTCGCATAGCCTTCTCTCTGTTTTGTACCTGAGAACGCTCCTCCTGACACTCTGCCACAAGGCCGGTAGGCTCATGAATCAGTCGAACCGCAGAAGAAGTCTTATTGATATGCTGTCCACCGGCTCCGGAGGAACGGAAAACTTCCATGCGCACATCTGCAGGGTTAATCTCCACCTGCACATCCTCTACCTCCGGCATAACCGCCACCGTTGCTGTGGAAGTATGGATTCTTCCCCCACTTTCCGTCTCCGGTACACGCTGTACTCTGTGTACCCCGGACTCATACTTCAAACGGGAATAAGCGCCGTGACCATCTACGATAAAGACCACTTCCTTTAAGCCCCCAAGACCGGTTTCATTGAAGGAAACCAACTCCGTCTTCCAGCCTCTTTTTTCCGCATAGCTGGTGTACATTCTATAAAGAGAGCCGGCAAATAAAGCCGCTTCCTCTCCTCCCGCTCCCCCGCGGATTTCCATTACGATGTTCTTGTCGTCATTTTCATCCTTAGGTAAGAGAAGAAGCTGAATCTCCTTGGTAAGTCTCTCCTGGTCTTCCTTGGCCTGCTGCAATTCTTCCTTGGCCATCTCCAGAATTTCCTTATCCTTTTCATTGTCCAAAAGGGAAAGAGCCTCCTCTTCACTTTGCTCCGCCTTTCGGAAAGCCAAATAAGCCTTGTAAATCGGCTCCAGACTGGTCTGCTCTAAAATCAACTTTTTATACTGACTAATGTCGGAAACCACCTCCGGTATCGTCAGGTTATGCATAATTTCTTCGTAATGCTTTTTTACTTCTTCTAAATTTTCAAACATCCTTTACTCCTTGTAATGGAATTTTTCCCAAGAGGGGATTCAAGCTGTAAGACCTGCACGCCTAAAGGGGCTGCCTTGGCTCTGCACTATGCACTTGCAAAGGGAAAGCCTCATCTCTACACTATGCACTTGCAAAGGGAACTATATAGCAAAAAGCCTTCCCCTGTCAAATGGGATTTCCGCTTGACTCCGTGCTACATTTTCGTATAGTGATAAAGGAAAAGAAATTCACCAAAAAGGAGGAAATATGAAAGTTCAAATCGTTGGTAGTCACATGTGTCCGGGATGCAGAGAAATTCTGGAAGAAATGAAGAAAAGAAACGTAGAAGTGGATTTTGTTAATATTCTGGAGGACTTCCCCTCCCTGAAATATTATCTGATGTTACGGGAGCAGGAGGACTGCTATGCAGAGATTCGGAAGCAGGCCCTTCAGTCTGATTATCCTGAAAATGGCAGACTGGGCATTCCCTGCATGATTCTTCCGGACGGAAGAAAGTTCTTAGATATGGATGAGGCTTTGGAGGCTTTGGAAGCTTAATAGCTCCAAAGCCCCCTACATTCTACCCTTTTCTACCTGCTCCTTCGCCAGTACCGCAGCGCCCAAGGCTCCGGCATAGCGGGCATTTTTATGGGAATGAATGGGTTTTCCGATTTTCTCCGATAAAATCTCCTGGAAATAAGCCGCTTCACAAAGACCTCCGGTAAGATAGACCTCCGGGCTTTGGTCTCTAAGCCTTCCTAACATTTGCACGACCTTTCCGGCAACGGATTGCAGGATGCCGTAAGCAATGTTGGCTCGTTCAATCCCCTGACCCACTAAGGAAATCACCTCGGATTCCGCAAAAACCGTACACATGGAACTGATTTTTACTTCTTTGGTATGCTCCTTGGCAAGAGAATTCAATTCCTCCATGGAAATATTCAAGCGGTTTGCCATAACCTCCAAAAACTTTCCTGTTCCCGCAGAGCATTTGTCATTCATAAAAAACTCTTCCACGGTTCTTCCCTTACAGGTAATCACCTTGGTATCCTGACCGCCCACATCAATCACGTTCATGGCTTCATTACCAAAAAGAGCCATGGCTCCTTTGGCATGGCAAGTGATTTCCGTCATGGTTTTTCCCGCAAAAGCCACTGCATTTCTGCCGTAGCCTGTGGCAATACAGGCATAGTGCTCTTCATCCATTGGCTCTTCCAATCGTTCTCCAATGGACTTTAAGGCTTCAAAGCTACTCCAGCCGGTAGGCACGGAAAAGGCTTGAAGAATCTCGCCTTTTCCGTCTAAAACCACCGCCTTTCCTGCTGTGGAGCCTATATCAATTCCTAAATATTTTCTCTCCATCTTCCCTTTCCTATACTATATCCAAAAAGGAATTACAGCATCTCGATAAATGCTGCCACACGGGTATTTAACTGTCCTACATCAGACTGAGAGTAGTCAGTTTCTACATTCAAGTAAGGAATACCCTTTTCTTCATTTACAAAGCGACGAATCTTATTGGTTTCAATAGCATAGGTATGGCAGGCCTGCAAGGTCATATCCAAAACACCGTCAGCATGATATTCCGTAATCATCTCATCCAGGCTCTTAAAACGATTGGGGTTTGGAGTCATAACGGAGCAGCCGATAGCTAAGTATCTTCTGGAAATTGCCTCGTAGATGTCTTCAGCATTTTCATCCACCTGAATGCCGATAGCCTTTTCTCCTGTGCAGTTCTCGTAACCTACAACCACACCGCCATTTTCCTCAACGGCACGAATTACCTTCTCGGTAGCTCCTCCGATAGGACAGCCGGTAATTAAGATACGGGGGCGCTTTTCAAAATGCTTGCCTGCCTTATATTCCTCTTCGGTCTTCTGCTTCAGGGCAATCACTTCCTCAGCCAATGCCGCTCTATCAAACTTAAAGGTAGAGCCATAGAGTACCTTAAAAACATCATAACCGGAAATCGGTGTAGGATCGTGCTTCATGAGTCCGTAGAAATCCTTTAATGCCTGATTGGCTCTATTATTGACTCTGGTGGCTTCTCTAACCATTTCATCGGTAATATCCACCTGGAACTTCTCGGAAAGATAGTCCTTTAAACGAATGATTTCGTTTCGATACAGCTGAACAGCCAATTCTGTCTGCTCATGGGGCAGCCGCAGGAAGAAAACATCCTTAAACTCACTCATCAGTTCATACATTTTCTTCTTTCCGTCGCAGGTACTTTCTCCCACAACCACATCGGAAAAATAAAAGAAGGGACACTTATCGGTTTTTGCAAAGCCGTAACTGGACTTAATCAAAGGACAAAGGTTCTTGGGAAGATCCTTCTCCGCCTCTGCAATGGTTTCATCGGAGGTGGAACAAAGAGACACGCTGGCTGCTCCTGCCGCCATGGCGATTTCCTTAGGAAAATAAGTACAATAAGATCCTACAATGGGTTTCCCCTGGTCCTTCCA
>CAUUUY010000129.1:0-5542 GCA_963548305.1 uncultured Oribacterium sp. | reverse complement strand
ATGGAAGCGCATCATCGTAGAAAAAAAGATGCCCCCAGCGGAACAGCATTAATGCTGGAAAAGGCTGTGGAAGAGGGTATCGGAGAAGCAATGGTAAAGGTTTATGACCGTTCCGGAAGAGATACAGCAAGAGAGAAGAGAGAAATCGGTATGTCTTCTCTTCGGGGAGGAACCATTCCCGGAATCCACGAGGTGATTTTTGCCGGTGAAGATGAGGTCATTAGCTTAAATCATACCGCCTATAGTCGGAAAATCTTTGCAAAGGGAGCTATTACCGCTGCCTTTTTCCTGGAAAAGCAGGAGCCGGGAAGCTATAGTATGGCGGATGTTTTGAAATAATAAGGGGGGAATCATGAGTCATCAAAGCTACGAAAGCCCATTGTCCGGTCGTTATGCTTCCAAAGAGATGCAGGAAATCTTTTCTTCCGATTTTAAATTTAAAACCTGGAGAAAGCTGTGGATTGCTTTGGCTGAAAGTGAAAAAGAACTGGGGCTCCCCATTACCGAAGAGCAGATTCAGGAATTAAAGGAGCATGCAGAGGATATCAATTACGATGTGGCCATGGCTAGAGAGAAAGAGGTTCGCCATGATGTGATGAGCCATGTCTATGCTTATGGCGTACAGTGTGAGAAGGCAAAGGGAATCATTCATCTGGGAGCCACCTCCTGCTATGTGGGAGACAATACGGATCTGATTACCATGCGGGAGGGATTAAAGCTTCTTCGGAAAAAGCTTTTAAACTGCATGAAGGTCTTAGCGGACTTTGCCATGGAGTACAGAGGACTGCCCATGCTTGGCTATACACACTTTCAGGCGGCACAGACCGTTACTCTTGGGAAGAGGGCCAGTCTTTGGTTACATGATTTGTATCTGGATTTTCTGGATGTGGAGGAATGCATTTCTTCCTTAAAGCTTTTAGGTTCTAAGGGTACCACCGGAACCCAGGCCTCCTTCTTGGAGCTTTTCGAAGGAGACCATGAAAAATGCAGGGAGCTGGATAGAAAGATTGCAAGGAAAATGAATTTTCCGGGAGTTTATCCCGTATCCGGCCAAACCTACAGCAGGAAAATTGATTCTAAGATTCTGGCGATTCTGTCCGGAATCGCCCAATCCGCCCATAAGTTTTCCAATGATATCCGGCTTTTACAGCATTTGAAGGAAGTGGAGGAACCATTTGAGAAAAAGCAAATCGGTTCCAGTGCCATGGCCTATAAGCGGAATCCCATGCGCTGTGAAAGAATTGCGGGCCTTGCCAACTTCGTGATGGCGGAGAGCCAGAATCCGCCCATGACTGCTGCAACCCAGTGGTTTGAACGGACCTTGGATGATTCGGCCAATAAGAGACTTTCCGTGCCCCATGCCTTTTTGGCTACAGACGGGCTTTTGGACCTCTATTACAATGTGGCTTCCGCCTTGGTGGTTTATCCGAAAATGATTGAAAAGCATCTTCGGGAAGAGCTTCCCTTTATGGCTACTGAAAACATCCTGATGGATGGGGTGAAAAGAGGGGGAGACCGGCAGGAGCTTCACGAGAAAATCAGAAGCTATTCCATGGAGGCAGGCCTAAGAGTGAAAAGAGACGGCCTGGACAATGATTTGCTGCAAAGAATTGCGGAAGATCCGGAATTTCCTTTGGAAAAGTCTGATTTGGAAGAGCTTTTGATTCCGGAGAAATATATCGGGCGTTGCAAGGAGCAGGTGGAGGATTTTATTGCTACGGATATCGCTCCCTTGCTGGAAAAGAATAAAGAGCTGTTAAATCTTTCCGTAGAAATAAAGCTTTAAGAATTAAAACAAGCATCTTGTGTGATATTTTTAAATTTTGTATACTGAGGAAGGAAAAGATATGAAGAGAGGAATAGCCATTTTCACTTTAATACTTTTTTGTCTTGCCCTGATAGCCTTATTGTTTCTGGCATTCACCGGGGGAAAGAAGGAGTATATGCTGGCCTTATTGTTCTGTGTCATGATTCTTCCCAGTCTTTTTTATGTGTATCAGTGGATTACAAGATTGATTAAAAAAGATTAGATTTTATATATTAACTGTTTGAGGGTGCAATCGCACTGCATTATACAATTCAAATGTAAGAAAGGGGAACAAGTATGGTTCAAGCAATTGTCGGTGCAAACTGGGGAGATGAAGGTAAGGGGAAGATTACAGACTATTTGGCAGAATCTGCGGACGTTGTAGTTCGTTTTCAGGGAGGAGCCAATGCGGGACATACCATCATCAATCCTTATGGACGTTTTTCTTTGCATCTTCTGCCCAGCGGAGTGTTTAACCCCAATGTAACCTGCGTTTTAGGAAATGGCGTTGCCGTGGATATCGGAAAATTCCTGGCAGAGCTGAAGTCTTTGGAAGAGGCAGGAGTTCCTAAGCCCAAGATTTACATTTCCGACCGTGCCCAGGTAATGCTTCCCCACCATGTGTTGCAGGATACTTATGAGGAGGAGCGTTTAGGAAAGAAGAGCTTCGGTTCCACAAAGTCCGGTATTGCTCCATTTTTCTCCGATAAATATGCCAAGATCGGTTTACAGTTTAATGAGCTGTACTTTGATGATATTTTAGAGGAACGTCTGAAGAAGATTTTGGAAATCAAAAATGCTATGTTTATCAATCTCTATGGCAAGGAGCCTCTGGATTTTAATACAGTTTTAGCAGAGCTTAAGAAGCAAAGAGAAGAAATCAAGCCATTTTTAAAGGATACTTCCTTATTCCTGAGAACTGCCATTAAAGAAGGAAAGAAGATTTTGATGGAGGGACAGCTGGGAACCATGAAGGATCCGGATCACGGTATTTACCCAATGGTAACCTCCAGCCATACCCTGGCTTCCTATGCGGCTGTAGGAACAGGAATTCCGCCCTATGCCATTACCGATGTGGTTTGTGTCACCAAGGCCTATTCCTCTGCGGTGGGAGCAGGTGAGTTTGTCAGCGAGCTCTTCGGAGAAGCGGCAGAGGAGCTTCGTAAGAGAGGCGGAGATAAGGGAGAGTACGGGGCAACCACAGGCCGTCCCAGACGTGTGGGCTGGTACGATGCGGTAGCTTCCCGTTATGGCTGTGCATTACAGGGAGCAACCCAGGTAGCTTTAACTGTTTTAGATCCTCTGGGATATCTGGATGAAATTCCCATCTGTACCGGCTATGAAATCGATGGAGAAGTAATTCGTGATTTTCCGGTAACTCCCTTATTAAGAAAGGCTAAGCCGGTATATACCGTATTGAAGGGCTGGAAGCAGGATATCCGCGGAATTCGTAAGTATGAGGATCTCCCGCAGGAGTGCAGAGACTATATCGACTTTATTGAGAAGGAGTTGGGGGTTCCCATTACCATGGTTTCCAATGGACCGAAGAGAGAAGAGATTCTACTGAGAACACCAAAGATTTAAAAAGAAAAAATTTACGAAAGCCTAAGAAACAGTAGATTGGAATAGACAGGAGGAAAAATGGCCCGTTGCCCGAATTGTGCAGGAGAATTACTCTTTGATATCAAAACCCAAAGCCTGAAATGTCAACAATGCGACTCCGTTTTTAATCCCTACGATAAGGATAAGACCGTTGAAGGAGTGGTACAGGAGTACTACGATACCCAGGTATTTACCTGCCCCCAATGCGGGGCGGAGATAGAGAGTACGGATTTCTCCGGTACAGGCTTTTGTGCCTACTGCGGTTCCTCCGTGGTTTTTACCAGTCGAATGAAGCAGGCGGAGATGCCTCAGAAAATCATTCCCTTCCAGCTTACCAAGGAGGATTGTAAAAAGCGTTATCAGGACAAGGTTCGTTCCGCTATCTACCATGATAAGGAACTGGAAAATCCGGAGTATCTGGAAAGGTTTGTGGGGTATTACCTTCCCTACTGGCTTTATAGCTTTGAGGTGGATGAGCCCTTGGCATTGGAGGGACTAAAGGAATATCGAAGCGGAAGCTATCAATATCAGGAACGTTATGCCCTTTCCGGACAGCTGCAGGGAAAGTTTAACAACATCCCCTATGATGCCTCCACCCGCTTTGATGATACGATTGCCGGCTGTATTGCCCCCTTTACCGAGAAGAATTTAAAGGAATTCAGTCCGAACTTCCTTTTAGGCTTTTACAGTGATGTGGCGGATGCGGATGCCAAGCAATATGAGCCCAAAGCCCTTCATATGGTGGAACAACAGCTTTGGTCCTCCGTCTTGGGAAGGCAGGGCTTTCAGGAAAGCGACATGCAGTTAAACAATGAAAGCATTCGCTCCTTGACGAAAATCGGTGCCAAATCCGTAACTGTGGAGCGGGGTATGTTTCCGGTTTGGTTTTTGAGCTATAAAAAGGACAATCGAATCGCCTATGCGGTGGTAAATGGAGAGACCGGTAAGGTTTACTGTGATATTCCCATTAGCGAAAGCCGTTTTCATAACGCATCTATGATGATTGCCATTCCCATATTCCTGATTTTGAATTTATTTTTTCAAATCAAGGCGGAGAATCTTCCCTGGTACACCATGGCTTTGTCCACCCTCTTGATTGTTCTGGCCCAGGGACAGATTTCAAAAATTAAAAAGAGAGAAGACAGTCTTACGGGAAACAAAAATAAGTCCAAGGAAGAGAAGGCGAAGCTTCTTCGGCATAATGGAACAGGATATGCTCTTATTTCCGTTTTCTTTTCCTTAGGCATTATGCTTTGGCATCCGGTACAGGATGAATATTATTATCTGGCCAGTGCGGTAAGCGGGATTATGTCGATTCTTTCCCTGCGTTTAATGATTAAGAAGTTCAATATTTTATCCACCCGTTCCATACCGGAATTTTTTGACAAAAAGGGGGTGAAGTGATGAATAGAAGTTTCCTGAAAAAGTATTCTGCTGTTTTTCTATTTTTCAGTTTTTTGCTGACACTTTCTTTTCAGAGCTTTGCCTTAAGCAGCGATGAGCTGTTACAAGCTTCTGTATATACGAATAGCAGTTCCGGTTATAAAGCCTACCTTTTGGATGAAAGTGACCTACTTAGTTCTTCCGAGGAGACGCAGGTTAAGGAGGCGATGATCCCATTAACAAAATACGGGAATATTGCCTTTGTTTCCGGAGAGGGCGGCTACTCTGCGGCGTCCACTGCCAAGGATTTGTTGGAGGATTCCTTTCCCAACGGCAGTGCCAGCCTCTTATTGATTGATATGTATAATAGGGAAATCAGAATTCAAAGTTCGGGGAGCTTATACAAAACCATCAATAATCATGTGGCAGACAGCATTACGGATAACATTTATCGCTATGCCTCCAATGGGGATTTCGGAAAAACTGCCACTATGGCCTTCCGGCAGATGAATGCCAAGATGGAGGGACGCTTTGTGGAGACGCCGATGCGATGGATTAGCAATTTGTTTCTTGCTGCCGCTTTGGCCTTACTTCTGAATTTCCTCTGGCTGATTACAGGAAAGAGAAATGAAATGGCTGCGGCGGGGGCTATCCTGGCGGCTATGGCTCCGGACTTTATCATTGCCCAGCGGCGAAAGGATTTGATCTCACAAAATAAGCTCTATGTTCCCAGATCTTCCGGAAGCTCCG